>CBDUPT010000243.1:0-4643 GCA_965369165.1 uncultured Flavobacteriales bacterium
AGATCAGTACAAAGAGATTTTAGGATAATCAATACAAGATAAAGTAAACACCTCCAAAGTTTTAAAACTTTGGAGGTGTTTTTTTTAAATGAATAATTTTAAATTCAAATATTTTATTCCAGCAATTATATGGCTTGTTATTATAACAGTTATAAGTGGTTATCCAGGTAATCGTGTTCCAAAATTACCTGTATGGCAATTCGATAAATTTGTACATGCAGCTATATATTTAATACTTACTGTTTGTGTTTTGTATGCTTATCATCAGCAATATAAAAATGAAAAAACACGTTTAAAAACAATAGTTATAATTGTAGTTTTTGGAATTTTTTATGGAGGTTTTATGGAAATTATGCAACATTACATCTTTATAAACAGAAGTGGTAATTGGTATGATTTTATTGCTAATGCTATTGGTGCAATTTTAGGGGTTTTTATATACCCGGTTGTTATAAAATTGTTACCGATTAATAAATTATAGCTCAAGAATCGCTTTTAATTATTATTTTTATAAACCTAAACTTATAACAATGAAATATTTATTACAGTTTGAATTTCAAAATGCTAAAAAAGCAAAGTATTGGCTTCCCTTATTTGTTGAAGTAGAGTCTTTAGATGGTGCTAAAGAATTAGAAAAAAGCATTTACATTGAATTAAACAAATCTTTTGATAAAGTTTTAAAGCACACTGTAGATGAGTATAAACAAGATGTAGTTTCTAATAAAATTGTTAAGGATTATATTGATGATGAAAGAAAAGGTGAGTTTGCTATTTTAAATGTAAAAAATAAGATAGAAATAAAAGATGTTGATTCAAATGCAGATAGAGATGTTGAATTTGATAAAGATTTTGTTTTTTCTGATTATGATAAAGAAGTAGTTTCTTACTTAGATTTTGGTAAGAAAAAAATCTTAACTAGAAAATTATCAGATAATATTAATAATTTTGATGAGTATTTAATAATTAAATTAAAGCGTAAAGCTGGTTTTATAAGAATGGATCCAAAAAAGAACCCAAAAGCTGATTTAGAAAAATTAAGAGGAACATTTACCTTAGCAGGTTTAGTAGTTTCTATGTTTTTAATTTATTCAATGATTAATTGGAAGTTTTATGATGTGCAAGCATCTGATTTAGGTCAGTTAGTAGTTGAAGAAGAAGAGGAAGATATTATTCCAATTACGGAGCAAAATACGCCTCCACCACCTCCACCACCTCCACCTGCAGCTCCAGAAATTATAGAGATTGTTGAAGATGAGGTTGAGGTAGAAGATATTGAGATGGAAGATACAGAGGCTGATGCTGAAACTGTAGTTGAAGTTTTTGAACAAGAAGAAGAGGTTGTAGAAGAAGAAGTTTTTACAATTGTTGAAAATATGCCAGAGTTTCCTGGAGGTCAGAAAAAGTTATTTGAATTTTTAGGGAAAAACATAAAGTTTCCACCAGCAGCAAAAGCTAATGGTATTTCAGGTAAGGTATACGTTAATTTTACTGTTGCAAAAGATGGTAAGATTGAAAATGTAAAAGTTATTAGAGGGGTTCATGATTTATTAGATAAAGAAGCTGTAAGAGTTGTTAAATCATTTCCAAATTGGAAACCTGGGAAACAAAGAGGTAAAGCTGTAAAAGTGTCTTATAATTTGCCAATTAATTTCTTATTAAAATAATTTTTTAATATATAAAACTAAACCCCGAAGTAATTCGGGGTTTTTTTTGTGCTAAATTTTATGCAATTTTATAATGCTTGCATCTAACTACAAATAAATTCTTATGGCTCATAAAAATAATCAATATGCAATACCTAAAATCAAATAAAACTTACCTAGTTGTGTTATTAGCACTAATAATTAGTGCTACTCTGTTTAATTGTTCGTCATCGAATGACTTAACTGAAAACGAAGAGAGTAATAAAATAAAACCCATATTAGTTTATAGTAAAGGAGATACATATAAAAAAGAATGGCGAGTTGTTGATTCTCTTGAACAAAACGGATTAACAAAATCTGCTTTAAAACAAGTGTTGAAAATTCAAGAAAAAGCACAATCTGATAATAATCATGAGCAAATTGTTAAAACCTTAATGGTAAAAGCAAAACTACAATCTTATGTAGAAGAAGGAGCTTTTGTAACAACGATGAATGAATTAAATGATGAAGCTATTAAAGCAAAATATCCATTAAAGCCTGTTATTCATTCATTGATTGGGGAAATGTATTGGATGTACTATCAAAATAATAGATGGAAATTTTATGATAGATCAGAAACAATCAATTTTGATAATAAAGATATTACAACTTGGGATTTAAAGAAAATAACAGATGCTAGCATTAAGCACTACCTTCTTTCAATAAAAAATATTGATAGTCTAAAACGAACCCCTATTGAAACTTATGATGAAATTATAATTACCAAAAATGCTAGAGATTATCGTCCTTTTTTGTATGATTTTTTAGCTCATAGAGCCACTGAATATTTAATGAATGAAGAACCAAGTATAACTAAACCTATTTATGAATTTGCTATAGATGATAGTAATTATTTAGCCCCATTCAATACGTTTGCTAGGTTAAAATTAGCAACTAAAGATACCATGTCTTTAAAATTTTATGCCTTAAAGACACTTCAAAATCTTACTATTAATCATTTAACAGATACTAATCCCCAAGCATTAATTGATGTTGAATTAAAACGTTTAAAATTTGTAAAAAATAATGCAGCATTTCAGAATGCTGATACACTTTATTTTAAAGCATTAACCAATTTGTATAACACTTATCCAGAAGTTGAAACTGCTGCTGAGATTATCTATGAAATTGCTCTTATATATCAGAAAAGAGGAAATGCTTATAAGTTTGATGAACCTGAAAAATATAAATGGGATTTAAAAACGGCTATCACTCTTTGTGGAAATGCAATGCAAAAATACAAAGGGTCTTATGGAGCAAGTTTGTGTGAAAAATTAGATCATCAAATAAGAAGTAAGTCTTTAAATGTAACAATAGAAAAAGTTAACGTTCCTAATAAGCCGTTTAGATCTTTAGTTGCTTATAAAAATTTAAACAAAGTGTATCATAAAATTGTAAAAATTGATTTTGATACATACAAAAAATGGAATAGAAATATTGGCTACAAGGAGAGATTTGATAAAATAAATAACTCTAAAGAAGTTAAGCAGTGGGAAACTAACACACCTAATGATGGAGACCTTAGGGAGCACAAAGCTGAGATTAAAATAGATGCTTTGCCACTCGGGTTTTATGTTTTGATGACTTCTACAACAGATAGTTTTACTCATGATAAAGAAGCGGTTGCTTTAACACCTATTTGGATTAGTAACTTGAGCTTTTTAACAAGAAGAACTAAGAAAGAGGAAGTGGAATTTTTTGTAATGGACAGAGCTAATGGAAATCCTTTAAAATCTGTAAAAGCAAAATTATATTTTGAAAAATACAATTATACTTTACGTAAGTACGAATGGAAATCTTTAGGAACTAAAATAACTGATGCAAATGGTTATTTTAAAGTAATGCCAGGTTCTGATTATCGAAACTTTTATGCTGATTTTAGTTTAGGAGATGATAGATTAAATACTGAAGATTCCTATTATCAATATCAATATAGAGAAGATAATCGTGTTTATACTAAAACGGTGTTTTTTACTGATAGAGCTATATATAGACCAGGTCAAACAGTTCATTTTAAAGGCATTGTTTTACAGACGGATAATAACAACAATAATAAAATAAGGTCAAACTATAAATCAACGGTAACGTTTTATGATGTAAACCATCAAAAAGTTGCAAATTTAAAGTTAACAACTAATGAATATGGAACATATAGTGGGTCATTTACAGCTCCAAATAATGGGTTAAATGGACAGATGTATATTTCAGATAATCATGGAACAAAATATTTTTCGGTAGAAGAATACAAACGCCCCAAATTCGAAGTAAAATTTGAACCTGTAAAAGGAACATATAGGTTAGAATCAGAAGTAAATGTTGAAGGAAAAGCTAAAATGTTTTCTGGAGCTATGTTAGATGGTGCTGATGTGAATTATCGTGTAGTAAGAAATGCATCGTTTTCTTATTGGTGTTTTTATCGTTGGGGGCATTGGCCATCTTCAGCTCAAATGGAAATTAAAAATGGGAAAACCAAAACAGATGATAATGGTGAATTTAAAGTAGATTTTATTGCAAAACCTGATAAATCAGTAAATAAAAAATATGCTCCAACATATAGTTATACTATTTATGCAGATGTTATTGATATTAATGGAGAAACTCATAGCACAACAACTTATGTAAGTGTTGGGTATAAGGCTTTAAATTTAAATGTTTCATTACCTAATCAAGTACATAAAGCAAAGGTTGATACTTTTAAATTAAATACTACAAATCTTAATGGACAGTTTGAAGCAGCAACTGGTTCAATAAAAATATGGCAACTAAAAATGCCTAATAAAATATACCGTAAACCATTGTGGAGTAAAGGCGATATTAATATGATTGCTAAAGATGAGTATTATAAATTATTTCCTTATGATGAATATGATGATGAAAATAATCAAACAAAATGGGAGAAGAAACTAGAAGTTTATAATGCAAGTTTTAATACGGCTACAAAAAAGTCATTTAAAATTAAAG
>CBDUPT010000244.1:0-4635 GCA_965369165.1 uncultured Flavobacteriales bacterium
GTACTAAAAAACTAGATAAAGATACCGTGCTTGATAAGATTATTAAAAAGTAATTACATAAGACCATTAACTTCGGTTTAGGTGTTTGCCTAAACCGCTTTTTTTTGAATAAAATATACAAATGTGATAAATATCACTTTTTAGTTTAATACTTCATCGTACATTTGCGATAAGCAATAAGAGTTTAAAATGACAGAACTTAAAGACGATTATTTAGATAATCATTATATATATAGAAGTAATTGGTTAAGAGCTGCAGTTTTGGGTGCTAATGATGGCATTATATCTACTGCAAGTCTTGCAATTGGAGTTGCTGCGGCTAGTAATGCAAGAGAGCCTATTGTTTTAGCAACTATAGCTGGGTTAGTTGCTGGAGCCTTATCAATGGCCGCAGGAGAATACGTTTCTGTGAGCTCTCAAACAGATATAGAAAATGCTGACATTGAAAGAGAAAGAAAAGAACTAGAAGAAATGCCAGCAATTGAATTACAACGACTTGCTGAAATATATGAAAATAGAGGCCTTAAAAAAGAAACCGCATTAACCGTGGCTAAAGAACTAACCGAAAAAGATGCCTTAGCAGCTCACATAAGAGATGAGTTAGGTATTAATGAAATTAGCCAAGCAAAACCAATTCAAGCTGCTCTTACATCTGGAGCCGCATTTACCTTTGGGGGCATACTCCCTCTTTTGGTTGCACTCTTTATACCTTTACCTAACATAGAATATTACCTCTATGGTTCTGCTATTATTTTTCTAATTATTTTAGGAAGCATAGCAGCTAAAACAGGTGGTTCTAATATTATGAAAGCAATTATTAGAATTACTTTTTGGGGAACCGTTGCGATGGGATTAACAGCATTTATTGGTTATTTATTTGGTGTAAACTTAATTTAAAAACTATTATGGAAAATACAAAATATTCAACATTATATCGAGTAATTCATTGGGCAATCGCTATTTCATTTATGTTATTGTTAGTTACTATTTTTTTACGCTTAACATGGATGAACAAGAACAATGTTGCTGCCATTATACAAGATTATTTAAGTGGAACTGACCAAGTGTTATCTCAAGACCAACTGATTGTTTTAGCAAAAAAAATAAGACAACCCATGTGGATTTGGCATATTTATATTGGGTATGTATTAACAGGGTTATTTAGTTTACGTTTTATCCTCCCTCTTTTTGGTCGCATGAAATTTCAAAATCCTTTTGTTAAAAGTCTAACACTAAAAGAAAAAATTCAAAAATGGACCTACCTCATTTTTTATCTCTGTGTAGCTGTATCATTAATTACTGGACTTGTAATAGAATTTGGTTCACGAGATTTAAAAAAACCTATGGAAGAAATCCATGTGCTTAGTATTTATTACCTCATCGGATTTATTATACTTCACTTGGGAGGTGTATTTATAGCCGAGTTTACCAACCAAAAAGGTATTATTTCGAGAATAATAAGTGGATCGGAAAAGGAAAATTAAATAAAATGAAAAGAAGTTTGGAACAAATAGAACATCATGAAAACACTGAAGCACTAGCAAAGTATGCCAAGGCTTTAGGTCATCCAACCCGTATTGCCATATTAAAGCACCTTGAAAGTCAATCGTGTTGTTATACTGGCGATTTGGTGGATGTTTTTCCATTGGCACAATCTACCATTTCTCAACACTTGAAAGAATTAAAAAATGCTGGTTTAATTCAAGGAGAATTAAAACCACCTAAAATAAAATATTGTATCAATCTAGAAAACTGGAAAATTGCAAAAACATTATTTCAGCAATTTTTTGATTGATATTTTTTTAATAATCACATCGCTTATTGGCGATAAACAAAAACAAATAAGATGAGTAAAACAATTAAAATATTAGGCACAGGTTGTCCAAAATGTAAAACAATGACAGCTGTTGTAACAGATGTTGTTACTGAAAATAACATTGACGCAAGCATTGAAAAAGTAGAAGACATTATGGAAATAATGAAATTTAATGTAATGACCACTCCTGCTTTGGTAGTTGATGATGTGATTACCGTAAAAGGGCGTGTACCATCTAAAGATGAAGTGTTAGATCTGTTAAAATAAAAAGGATGAATTACCACATTAAAGCTTCTTCTGTTGCAAATGAGGATGCTGTTATTCATATCAAAGAATCAACTATTGCTTTTGGAACAACTCCAAAATCAGCCGATACTTTACCTAGTCCTGCCGAATTATTTTTAGGTTCGTTTGCTTCTTGTATGTTGAAGAATGTGGAGCGTTTTTCGAGCATCCTAAAATTTACTTACACCAAAGCTACTGTTGAAGTAAGTGCAATTCGTATTGAAAACCCATTAAAAATGGACAACATTGTTTACGAATTAACCATTTACAGCAATGATAAAGCACTAAAACCGGCCTTATTAAAAAAGAACATTGAAAAGTTTGGTACCATTTACAATACAGTAAAACTATCTTGTTCGATTAGTGGAACAATAAATACAATTAAAGATGTTTGATTGGTTACAACATTTTGCCGACTGGCTAATTTATTCGGTTTTTGACATTGGAGCAGAAACACATTTGGGTAGTGCGTTAAACTTTTTTGTGTTTGACACGCTTAAAATTCTTATCCTCTTATTTTTTATCGTTTTTATTATGGGAATTGTAAATGCTTACTTCCCTATAGAGCGACTTAAAAATTATCTGAACAAGAAAAAGCTTTATGGCTTAGAGTATTTGTTTGCTTCCATTTTTGGAGCTATTACGCCCTTTTGCTCCTGCTCTTCCGTTCCCTTATTTATTGGTTTTGTACAAGGCGGAATTCCACTAGGCGTAACTTTTTCTTTTTTAATTACTTCTCCTTTAGTAAATGAAGTTGCTGTGGCCATGTTTTTAGGAATGTTTGGCGTAAAAGCTACGTTAATTTATACCGTATCTGGTATTCTATTAGGAACAATTGGTGGTTGGTTATTGGGTAAATTTAACCTAGAACCATTACTATCCGATTGGGTAAAAAAGATATTGGAGAACAAAATGCAACAAGGCGAATTTGAAGAAGAAAAACGAACTTTTACGCAACGCTTACCAGAAATTACTCGTGGAGCCTGGGACATTGTAAAAGGTGTGTTGCTTTATGTAATTATTGGGATTGCCATAGGTGCTGCAATGCACGGTTTTGTTCCCGAAAACTTTTTTAACAAGTATTTAGGTGGTGGTGAATGGTGGACTGTACCATTAGCTGTTCTTGTTGCGGTGCCTATGTATGCCAATGCTGCAGGTATAGTACCAGTAATACAAGTTTTTGTAGCTAAAGGAGTACCATTAGGTACCGCTATTGCCTTTATGATGGCAACAGTAGGCTTATCCATACCAGAAGCTACCTTGCTTAAAAAAGTAATGTCATTAAAATTAATCGCCCTCTTTTTTGGTGTTGTAACACTTTGTATCATCATTTCTGGATATTTATTTAATATTATTTTATGAAAACATTGGTAGCGATATGGATTCTATTTATTGTTGTAAGTTGCAAAGATCAACAACCTAATACCATTGGTGAAAACAAAAAAAGTCCAACAATAGAAGTAATAGACACTGATTTTTCGAAAGGCAGATTGAACTTAAAGCATGAACTATCTTTAGATGATTTAGAAAAATTTCACGGTCATTTATGCGATGGGCTAGTTGTTGGTTTTTTAGGAATTAATGAAGGGCTTAAAATGCTTTATCCAAATGGAATTATAGACAGAACGAATACAAGAATAGTAAGTAAAAGTTCTCCCTGTTTGACAGATGTTGCTGTTTATATTACGGGTGGTCGTTATCAGTTCAACTCTTTTTATGTAGATAATACTATTGAAAATGGTTTCTACATTGTACAAAGAATAGACAATGGGCTAACAGTAAAAATACAATTAAACAAAGGCATAAAACCGCAAGAAATTGATGAACTTGGAGCCAAAGCAATAAAAGGGGAATTACCTGCTTGTGATTTAGATCGACTCAAAAAGATGGAAGATGATTTTTCAGAAAAGTTGCTTTCTACTCCTCCAAATGAACTTTTTTCAGTAATCGAAATTAATGACTTTGAATGGAAGCCTGTTTTGAAAAACGATTACACCAAAACAGATATTCTCAATAAAAACAAATCAAATTGTAATCAATAAATTAAATATATAACCATGAAACACATTCACTTTTTAACAGTTTTAGTATTCAGCTTAATTTTAGCATCTTGTAGCGGTCAAAACAAGAATAAAGACCAATCTTTAGATCAATCCACTTCAAAAATTGAAGTAATCGATTTTTATGGAACGCACAGATGTGTAACCTGTAAAGCCATTGAAGCAAATGCAAAATACACTGTTGACACTTATTTTGCAGCAGAAAAGAAAAAAGGTACAGTCGTTTTTAAAACGATAAATGTAGATGATGATAAAAACTATAAAATAGCCGAAAAATTTGAAGCTTCAGGAACTGCTTTGTTTCTTAACGTGATTAAAAATGGAAAAGAAACACACATTGATTTAACTGATTTTGCCTTTATGAAAGGAAAAAACAAAACCAGTTTTTCTAAAGAACTAAAAGCTAAAATAGAAATCGAATTAAAGAAGCTATAAATGGATTTTTTACAAGGTCTTTTAGAGAATTACAACATC
>CBDUPT010000245.1:0-4632 GCA_965369165.1 uncultured Flavobacteriales bacterium
ATTTACTTATTGCAATTTAAGAATTAATTGTAGATTAAAAAGTCAAAACTAAAAACCTCTCTAAAGTTTAAAACTTTAGAGAGGTTAAATCTATCTTAAACCCAACAGGTTTTGAAAACCTGTTGGGTTTTTAAATATTATCTAAGCCAACTTACCGTGGCACTGTTTGTATTTTTTACCACTACCGTAAGGGCAAGGTTCGTTACGTCCAACTTTTTTCTCAACTCTAACAGGTTGTGTTTTTGGTTGAGGTGCTTGTTGTGGATCACCACCATTTTGTGCAGTATTACCTTAACTTTTAGTCTTTCAAAAATAGGTATTAAGTAATTAAAATGTTAATGATAAGCCTAAAGATAGTTTGTCATTAGTATAAAATGGATAAATAATGAGATTTGAAGTTTCATTAAATTTTTGTTTCTTTTTTGTAAAAATCTTTTTTGTATAAGGGCTAATTAAATATGCTATTTTAGTGCTTAAAATTCCTATTCCTGCTCCAGTAGCAATATCTGTTATCCAATGTCTATTATTATAAACTCTAAATAAGCCCGTTGATGTTGCTACAAAATATCCAACAATTCCATAAATAGGTGTTTTGTGTTTATATTCTTGATATAAAAATTCAGCTCCCATAAAGGCCGTTGCTGTATGTCCCGAGGGGAAAGAATTTGTTGAGCTTCCATCAGGTCGTTGTACGTTTGTAATATTTTTTAGACTAACAACTGTACCGCTCATTATTAAAAAAGAAGTACCTAATATTAAGGTTCTATTCTTAAAATTATTTTCTCCTTTTATTCCTAAAGTATTTAAAAGATAAACTGATCCGTGTCCGAAATGTTGTGATATGTCATCTATACGAGTATTTTCGTTTGTGTATTCTTTTACTTCTTCTTTAGTTTCTGTGTTTATAAATTTAATCTTATGGTTTTCCATCCCAATAAAGCCATAAATTATTAATGTCGAGGGGATAATAAATGCAGTTATTTTATACTTATAAGTAGTTGAATCGGTATTAATATTTTGTGCATTTAAATTTAAGTTTGAAACACAGAAAAAGAAAAGTAATATGTTTATTAATGTTTTTATTCTTAAATATTTACTTGCCAAAAATAGTAAATCAAAAAAGGCTTCGAATATTCGAAGCCTTTTTAATACATGATTTTTTTATGCCAATTTACCATGACATTGCTTGTACTTTTTACCGCTACCGCAAGGGCAAGGTTCATTACGCCCCACTTTTTTCTCAACTCTAACAGGTTGTGTTTTGGGTTGAGGTGCTTGTTGTGGGTCACCACCATTTTGTGCTGTGTTACTAGTTACCGTTTCTGGTCGGCTAGTTTGTAATTGATCCATGTCACTTTTTATTGGAGCTTGTTCTTGCTTAGTTTCAATTTCACCATCTTGTTGTTGTGGTAAACTTGCTTTCATTAAAAAGCTACCTACCTCTTTATTAATTTTTAATAGCACTTCATTAAATAACTTAAATGCTTCAAACTTGTAAATTAATAATGGATCTTTTTGCTCGTGTACAGCATTTTGAACTGATTGTTTTAATTCATCCATCTCACGTAAGTGTTCTTTCCAATCATCATCAATCAATGCTAATATAACGTTTTTTTCGATAGATTTAATTAGCTCTTTACCTTGTGAGTTATAAGTTTTCTCTAAATGGGTAGAAATATTAATTGTTTTCTTTCCATCTGTTATCGGAACAATAATGTTTTCATATTGTGCTCCTTGGTTTTCAAAAACATCTTTAATAACAGGGAAAGCAGTGTTAGCAATTAATTCTGATTTTCTAGCGTAATGATTAACTGCTAATTCATGTAAATCTTCAATTAATTCTGTAGGGTTTCCTTCAAAAAATGTTTTTTCATCAAATGGAGAATCAATAGAAAGTACTCTAATTAACTCCATTTTAAATCCATCAAAATCTCTGTATTCTTGATATTCGTTTACTAACGATTCGCAAATATCATAAACCATATTAGAAACTTCTACACCCATACGTTCACCATGCAATGCATTTCTACGTTTAGTGTAAATAACCTCTCTTTGAGAGTTCATAATATCATCATACTCTAATAATCGCTTACGAATACCAAAGTTGTTTTCCTCTACTTTCTTTTGTGCTCTTTCGATAGATTTAGAAACCATAGAATGAGAAATAACTTCACCTTCTTCTAATCCCATTCTATCCATCAATTTGATAATTCTTTCTGAATTAAACAAACGCATTAAATTATCTTCTAACGAAACAAAAAATTGAGAAGAACCTGGGTCACCTTGACGACCGGCTCTACCTCTTAATTGTCTATCTACACGTCTAGAATCATGTCTTTCTGTACCAATAATTGCTAAACCACCAGCCTCTTTTACTCCAGGTCCTAATTTAATATCGGTACCCCTACCAGCCATATTGGTTGCAATGGTTACAGAACCTGCGAAACCAGCTTCAGCAACAACTTCTGCTTCACGTTGATGTAGTTTCGCATTTAACACATTGTGCTTAATGCCTCTCATTTTAAGTGTTCTACTTAATAATTCAGAAATTTCTACAGAAGTAGTACCCACCAATACTGGTCTTTTTTGGCCAACAAGTGTTACAATTTCTTCAATCACAGCATTGTATTTTTCTCTAGTTGTTTTGTAAACCAAATCCTCTCTATCATCACGTGCAATTGGCCTGTTGGTCGGAATTACAACAACATCTAATTTATAGATATCCCAAAATTCTTGTGATTCTGTCTCGGCTGTACCTGTCATACCCGAAAGTTTGTGGTACATTCTAAAATAGTTTTGTAAAGTAACCGTTGCATAAGTTTGTGTTGCAGCTTCAACTTTTACATTTTCTTTCGCTTCAATCGCTTGGTGTAATCCGTCAGAATAACGTCTTCCATCCATAATACGACCTGTTTGCTCATCAACAATTTTTACTTTGTTGTCCATTACCACATACTCTACGTCAATCTCAAACATAGCGTAAGCTTTCAGTAATTGGTTAATGGTATGGATACGCTCTGCTTTTACAGAGTAATCCTGAATCATTTGATCTTTTTGGGCTAATTTTTCTGTTTCAGAAAGTTCAGACTTTTCAATTTTAGCTACCTCAGTTCCAATGTCTGGCATCACAAAGAAATTCTGGTCATCACCAGAACCAGTAATTAAATCAGTTCCTATTTCTGTTAATTCAACACCATTAGTTTTTTCATCAATAACAAAATAAAGTTCAGCATCTACTTTATGCATTTCTTTACTTTGATCTTGCATGTAATGGTTTTCTGTTTTTTGAAGCATTGCTTTTATACCATGCTCACTTAAAAACTTAATTAATGCTTTATTTTTTGGTAACCCACGATGAGCTCTCAATAAAGCCAATCCACCTTTTTCTTGGTCTTCTTTACTTATTTTCTCATTGTTACTTAAAGGAGATAGTAATTTTTTAGCGTCTGCTAAAGCAGTTTGTACATACTTACGCTGAGCCGCAACTAATTTTTCTACTCTAGGTTTTAATTCATGAAATTCGTGAATATCTCCTTTTGGAGTTGGTCCAGAAATAATTAAAGGAGTTCTTGCATCATCAATTAAAACAGAATCTACCTCATCAATAATAGCATAATGATGCTTCCGCTGTACTAAATCTTCTGGTGAACGAGCCATGTTGTCTCTTAGGTAATCAAAACCAAACTCATTGTTGGTACCATATGTAACATCAGCCATATATGCTTTTCTTCTTTCGTCAGAATTAGGCTGGTGTTTGTCAATACAATCAACAGTCAATCCATGAAATTCATGAATTGGTGCCATCCACTCACTATCTCTTTTTGCTAAGTAATCGTTTACTGTAACTACATGAACACCTCTTCCTGCTAAGGCATTTAAGAAAACGGGTAGTGTAGAAACTAAAGTTTTACCCTCACCAGTCATCATCTCAGCAATTTTCCCTTCATGTAAAACTCTACCACCAATAAGCTGTACATCATAATGAATCATTTCCCATTTTAGTGGTGTTCCAGCAGCTAGCCAAGTGTTTTGGTAAGTGGCTTTGTCTCCATTAATGGTTACATGGTCTCTTTCTGTAGCAATATCTCTATCCAAATCAGAAGCTGTAACTTCCAAAGATTCGTTAGTAGCAAACCTTCGTGCAGTTTCTTTAACGATAGCGAATGCTTCGCCTTTAATTTCGTTTAAAACTTCTTCAATTAGTTCTAAAGATTTTTTATCTATTTCATCTATTTGGTTATAGATGTCTTCTTTTTCTGCAATAGAAAGCGAATTGTCGTTTTCAATTTTTTCTTTTAAAGCAGCAACCTCTTCATCGTTTGGTTTTGTTTTTTCAGCAATCTTAACTTTTAATGCTGCTGATTTAGCTCTAAGCTCATCATTGCTAATTGAAGAAAATGTGTTAAATGCTGTTGCAACTTCTTCTATAATTGGAGATAGTTCTTTAAAATCTCTCTCACTTTTGCTTCCTACAAATGTTTTAAGAACTTTACTTAATATTCCACTCATCGTTATTCTGATTTTAATTTTCAACCAAGTAGTCAAATATTTAACCATAAATGGTTTTCTGACAAATTGGCTTAACAATCCGCAAATGTAGTTATTTAAGGTTGTTGTTTAATAAGATATTCC
>CBDUPT010000246.1:0-4621 GCA_965369165.1 uncultured Flavobacteriales bacterium
TGGTATCATAAGTTTCCCCTTTTTGTATGCACTCCAAAACTTCACTATCTCCAGATTCAATACCAACATACAATAAAGTTAAACCGGCTTCATATAATTGTTTTAACTCTTCAGAACTTTTTCTTGATAAATTACTTGGTGAAGCATAGGTAGAAACTCGTTGCAAATTGGGGAAGGTAGTTTTTAGCTTGTTTAAAATTCTTAGTAATCTTTCAGTAGATAATACCAATGGGTCACCATCGGCTAAAAATATTCTATGAATTTGGTCAGCGTAAGGAATAAAACTTTCAATATCATTAAAAACAGCTTCTTCTTTACGCGCTTTAAATTGTTTGCTGGTGTACATTTCGCAAAACGAACACTTATTCCAGCTACAACCTAGGGTAATTTGTATAATTAAAGACCTCGCCTCACTTGGAGGTCTGTATAAAGGTTCATCATATTGAATAGGGAAACTCATAAATATAAAAATACCCAATTCCACTAACTTTATTACTTTTACAAGATGAAAACATTTAGCGTTATACTACTATTTTTATTGACGGTTTCAATAAATGCACAATCTAATAAAACAGACAACCCTAGTGAATATATTCCAGCTGAAAATGTTGGAGGTAAAGTAGAGTTAAAGCGCTTTTTGCAGCAAGAGTTATTTTATCCTAAAAAGTCATTTTATAAAAAAGTTGAAGGTACCGTTGAATTAGCTTTTATTATAGATGTAGAAACAGGAAAGACAAGTGGATTGCATTTAAGAAATCATATTTCTCCAGACATAGATGAAGAAGCTATAAGATTATATAGTATGTTGCAATTCGAAAAACCTAGATATAGGGGAGGTAAATCAACAATCTATAGTGTATTAAAGATTAAATTTTCTATAAAAAATTATAAGCGAATTGTAAAATCAAGAGGCTATACTGATAGCAGATTAAAAGTTCCAGAACAAGATACTTCTATGGTTATTCATCATGAAAGTCAATTAAAAGTTAGACCAAAAATTATTTTTGATAAGGAAACAAACAATTTATCTCAATTTATAAGAAAGAATTTGAAATATCCACAAAATACATTGAAGCTCAATTTAAAAGGAACTGTTAAATTGAGGTTTGTAGTAGAGCCTACAGGTCGTATTACTAATATCAAAATACTAAATGGTTTAGGTGGTGGAGCTACTGCAGAAACAGAGAGGTTACTAAAACTCTTATCCTGGGAACCTGGAGAAAAAGATGGTGTTAAAGTTAGATGCTTTAAAGAGTTTGAAGTAAATTATCATTTGTCAAGTGATGATGGAAAGGAGTATGTTCCTAATTCTAATTTTTAGTATTTCTATTTCATCTTGTATTTGTTGTGTTTTGTAGAAATAGATGATACTTTTGTCGTCCCAATTTTTAAAACTATGAAAATTACATTTCCCCCAAAAATAATTTTTGCTCTACTTTTATTAAGTAATGTTTTTGCTTTTGCTCAAGATAAAGCAACAGCTAAACTTGCTAATGAATATTTTAACGATGGCAACTTTAATGCTGCTTTAGATGAATATTTAGAGTTGTTAGATGTTACTCCAGATGATGAGAAGTTTAACTACAGAGCTGGAGTTTGTTATTTGAATACGAATATTGATAAATCAAATGCTATTAAATATTTAGAGAAAGCTTTAAAAGTTGAGACACCTAACCCTAATACTTATTATCTTTTAGGAAGAGCATATCATTTTGCTTATAGATTTAATGAAGCAATTAAAATGTTTGAACAATTTAAAGCAGTTGACAAAGGGAATACCTTTAATTTAGATGATGTTGAGAAACAAATAGAATACTGTTATAATGCAGTTGAAATCATGAAATTTCCATTGGATGTAAATTTTGAAAATGTAGGTAATGAAATTAATTCTACTACTAAAGATTATTACCCTTTTGTTCCTTTAAATGAAGGTTTTTTAATATTTAATAGTAAACGTGATGATGGAAGTGACAAGTTGCCGAATGGGACTTTTAATTCAGAAATATACATCTCTAAAGTAAAAAATGGAAAGTTTACTAATGCACGTAAATTAGATCAAAATGTAAATACTTTAGATGGTTCAGAAGAAATTATTGGATTGTCAGCTGATGGAACATATTTGTTGTTTTATTTTGAAAATGAAGAGCATTACGGAGATTTGTTTATTGCAGAATTTGATGGAGAAAAGGTTTTAAATTTAGAAAAACTTCCAAAAGAAATTAATTCTAAAAATCATGAAATAGCTGCATCAATAACTCAAGATGGAAATTCAATTTATTTTGCGAGTGATAGAGATGGTGGTTTTGGAGGAGTTGATATTTATATATCAAGAAAGCTTCCTAATGGAAAATGGGGGCCAGCTCAAAACTTAGGAGCCTCAGTTAATACTGAGTATGATGAGGATTTCCCTAATATTTCATCTGATAATAAAACATTGTATTTTAGTTCTAAAGGTCACACTAGTATGGGTGGGTATGATATTTTTAAAGCTAGTTGGAATTCTACTAAACGGAATTGGGGAGATGTTAAAAATATTGGTTACCCAATCAATACTCCAGAGGATAATATGAATTATAGAGCATCTGAATCTGGAAGAACAGGTTATATTTCTTCTTTAAGAGCTGAAGGGAAGGGTGATTTAGATGTGTATGCTGTTACTTTTAATGAGGTAGATCCAAGTTATACAGTAGTTAAAGGACATGTTAATACATCAGATTCTACTCAAATTAAAGATGTATTTTTATCTGTGTTAGATAAAGAAACGGATGAGTTGTATGGTAACTATATGACTAATCCAGTTTCAGGAAGATACATAATGATATTACCTCCAGGAAAGTATAATATTTTGGTAGAAGTACCAGGATTTGATTTGTATTCTGAAGACATAGAAATTTATGGAAAGGCGGACTACAGAAGCGTTATTAAAAAAGATTTTAGTCTAAAGCCTGTTCAGTAGCTTTTTCTAAAACTACATCATTATTTATACCTAATCCTTTTTTTAAATGTTGGTTTGAAAAGTGTTTAGCATCTGTTGTTATTTCGGTATTGTATAAATAACCTGAATGTGGTAATGCTTTTACTTTAATTATTTTTTCATCTGAATTTAATATATAAGTTATTCTTTCATCTACTTGATTAGCATATTTATTATGGATAATAATAGAGTTAATTGAAAGTGTAATTAGAATAATGATTGATAAAATTGGAGCGAAGGGGGGTATTTTTAAACTTTCACTACTTCCTAGTAAAAATAGATAGCCAATTATAGCCATGCAGATTACAAAAGAACTACTGATTAAAGCTCTATCAGGTGGTAAGCTGCCTAAAGCAAAAGTTGCCATTAAGCTATTCGAAAAAGTAAAAACGCCTATAAATACGCAAGCCAACACTAAATGTTGAATAGGTTTAAACCATTTGAATCTGTTTTTTAATGTTGTTCCTAAACTATAAAAAGGAATAGCTAAAATTAGCGCTATTAAAAAAGTAGAATGAAATTCAAAAAATAGATACTTAATTGTTCCAAATCCACTATAAAGTATGGTGTCAACAAAACTTAAGTTAGGTGTAATATCATCTCTGTGAATAGTTCCTGGACTTAAATAATTAATTAAAAATGAGATTGTAGTTACTACTAAACCAAGTAAGATTAAATTTCTTTTAAAGCCTTTAATGAAAAGAAGTACTAATCCAACAATGATAAATAAAATGAGTGGTTCGTTTGCTCCTCCAATATAGATGAAGCTTAATACATATAATATATAATGAGGCCATTTGTTTTTAGTATTTATTAATACAGATAAGCAGAACGTAAAAGCGATAATGCTCCATAAATATACAGCAGAGCCTGTAAACCAAAACCAAGTTTCGTTTGGGTTAACTGTGCTGAAAAAAAATACGCTTAAAAAGATTAGGGCATATGTTTTTAAGGTTGAAGAGTTAATCTCAAACTCTAATTTTTTACTAGTGTTTTTAAGTAGTGTATGTACTCCAATATATAACAATATGGTACTTAAGCAATTGAATAAAAATAGAAATAATGGGATATTGTAGAATTTTATAAGACTTAATAAAATAAAGTTTGAAGTCCACCGGCCGTGCCAGTTGTTATATAAGTTTTTATAGATTTCTGAGAATGATTTAGAGTTTATTTCGCCTATAAAATAATAATCATCAACAGCAAATCGATTAAAGAAAAAACAACTAAATAGAAACACTACAAACAGGATTGCTTGAGTTGTTATTAGGTATGATGTTTTGTTTTGCATTTGATTTTAATAGAATTAGATCCCGCTTTTCAGCGGAATTAGTTCAACTAAACATTTTTATTAAAAATGAGTCTCACTAAGTTATAAAACATTATCAACATTGCTTGAATAAAGTTTCTTTTTAGCGAATTTTGAGAGACTAAAATTAACATTATGCAGCAGTATTTAGATTTATTAGACCATATTTTAACTAAAGGGTCTAGCAAAGGTGATAGAACAGGAACAGGAACAATTAGCTGTTTTGGTTACCAAATGCGCTTTGATTTAAGTGAGGGCTTCCCGTGTATAACAACTAAAAAGTTACATTTAAAATCTATAATACATGAATTGCTTTGGTTTATAAATGGAGATACTAA
>CBDUPT010000247.1:0-4620 GCA_965369165.1 uncultured Flavobacteriales bacterium
AAATCTTCTAAATCTATTTTAGAAAATGCTAAATCACTCTCTGATGTATCTACTTTAAATATCTTTAATATAAGGTTTGAAATACCTACTGTGAAGTAAGTAAAAGGATAAAGCACATAATAAACAATAGTAATCGGTATAGCTGCTATTGTTAGCACTTTGTTAGGGTTAATTCTGAATAAAGCCTTAGGTAAAAACTCTGCAAAAAACAAAATTAATAATGTTGAAACAATGGTTTGCAGTAACAATATAACTATCTCATTATCTACCATATATATTGCTATTAATGGTTCCAAAAATTTAGCCATTAATATACTATATATCACTAAAGCTATATTATTACCTAATAACATGGCTCCAATAAATTTAGCAGGTTGCTTTAAAAATGTTGAAAGAATTTTTGCGGTAAAATTCCCTTTACTATTATCAAGCTCAATTTTTAATTTATTGGCAGAAACAAAAGCTATTTCTAACCCAGAGAACATAGCCGAAGCTATCATTGCTAAAATTAAAAAAATCCAAAAAAGTGATATCATTGTTTAGAATAAAAACCTGCTTAAAAATACGGTTTATTTAGACATGTTTTGCAAACGTTTCAATTGTCGTTTACGAATATAAAACAACAACAATGAAAAGCCTGAAAAAAAATAGAAGAACAAAGCATCTCTTGTTCCTGTAAAAAATAGATGGTAAGTTGCAATACAAAAAGCTACAATTGCTATAACTAACCACATCATTTGTAAAAACTTTACTACCTTAAGCATAATCTATTCGTTTATTGATGAAGAATCTGTTTCTTCTTTTACGTTTATAGTTCCTTTTATTTTATAAATTTTCCACTTACTAAAATCTTGATTCGCTTCCATCCCTTCTCCCATTATAATTTCATCTTCTGTTGTAATCTTTACAAATTCATCAGAATAAATTTTTGATGAATCTTCATTCCATATTAAATGTTCTGTATTTAATTGTTCTCCCTTATCATTAATAACTACAACATCATTTTTAGCCTCCATTATCTTATCTCCAACATGATGTATAGCATATTTAGAAGTAAGTGTTGAAGTGATATTTTGTAGAGAATCGAAAAACTGCACTTTAATCCCTTCTTTCATCTCCATATATTTATCTTTATCAACACCATATTCTTCCATTATTGGAGCTGTAACAGTAATTTTTACATCGGATTTCTCCGAATAAATTAATGAAACATTTTTTCCTCTACTATTAGGTTCTTTTATATTTTTCGTTAGTAGAGCAACTTCTTCAACATCATTTTCACAAGAACAAAGTATCCCGATTGCTAAAAGCATCGGGATACATTTTAATATGATATTACTGACTCTGTTAAAAGTCATTTATTTCGATCTAACCGTAGTAGATTCGTTTATCCAACAACCTACAGTATAAGAATCTCCATCTTTTTTACTGTAAAAGAATAAATCTTTAGTTACAGGATAATTAGCAGATGCTCTAGCTATTTTTTTATTAGCATCAGAAGCAACAGAGCCATCTACAGCTTTAGCTTTTTGATATTTGTCTACTGCAGCCCAGTAAGCTCCGTATCTACCTAATTCCTTATCATCACATGCTCCAGCACTATACATATAAGCATCTCCTATTACTAAGTAAGGTTCTCCCCACCCACTTTTTAAACCAATAGCTTTTTGAGCGTAAGTTCTTGCTGATGAATAGCTTTTAGAATAAAGGTATGCTTCTGCTATACTTAAATTGTATTGCGCTTTTTCTTCATTAGACTCAGCCATTCCTTCCGCTTTTTTGAAAAAATCAATTGCTTTAGAATAATCTTTTTTACCTAAAAATAATTTCCCCATACTTTCTGCTCCCTCTGCCGATGGCTCTAATTTAAAGTATGCTTCGGCAACTTTAGAAAAGATATCAGCTTCGTAACATTTTTTGTATTTCAATAACTTTACTGTTCTTCTTAACCAGTCAACATCAGCTTTATTAGCATCAAAACTTTTTTCTGCTAAAGGAACTAAAACTTCACAAGTTAAATAAGGTCCACTTACATTTTGAATTTTTTCCTGAGCCTTAGCATACTTTTTTGCATACTTACTATTTTTATTAGCAGCACATATTGCGCTAGTGCTTTCAAAAACTCCAACCACTTCTTCTTTAGATAATTTATCAGCTTTCTCTAAATTAATTGTAGCAAACATTAAAGCAACTAAAGTTCCTGCTTGTGTTTTGTTTTTTGTAATTGATACTGCCTCATTTAACAGGTCATAAATTTTCTGCTTCTCTGTTGGTCTGTTCACTAACATTGATTGTCCTTTATAACCTAGAACAAAGCCTTTTTGTCCAAACATTTCAATTCTTTGGTCATAAATAGAAAACATTGTATCTAAATACAATTCTTTCAATTCATTATTTTTTGCTTTCTCAGCTTTCTTAGCTAAACCTTCATATAATTTAACCCCATTAATGTATAATGTTTTTTGTGATTGAGGACAAGTTTTATATGCCACTCTCCATAAGCTTAACGCTAGTTTAGGGTCGCTTTTCATATAATCCTTGTATATTAAACTTTCTATACAAGTAATACTATCTTTAGGTGTTGCTCCATATTTACCTTGAGCAAAAGATGTTATACCTATTGTTAAACCTATTAATATTAGTGCTAGTTTTTTCATGTCTAATCGTATTTTCTTTTTTGAAACCATACAGCATTGATGGTTATTCCTACATTAAAGTTTATAAAATTTTCTTTTATTAATCCATTATCCGTTGTTCCCCTACTTCCATATTCAATTCCTAAATTCAATCTTGGATAAGTACTTTCATTTCTTCTTATTGGCATTCCTACTCCAAATGTTATGCCATACTCAGTAAAATCAGTATTGTTAATTGTAAGGTATGGTGTTGAATATCTTGCACCAAACCTGTATGCAATACGCTCAATATATTTACTACCATCGTAACGTGGTATAATTTGCCCTCCAATAGCAATTTTATAATTAGACTGATAGCTATATAATGGGTCTGTACTTTTTACAGAACCCCAATCTGCAGATTTAAAATCAGCAGCAATTAACCATTTCTTATCTTTCTCTAAAGAAAATCCAAAACCTAATTCAGAAGGTAATTGAATAACTCCTTCTTCATCATCAATATATTCAACAGTATCTTTTACACTCCCAAAATCAATGTTTCCAGTAAAAGTTCTTGTCAATTCTGTGTTTGTTCCACTAACATCTGCAGACAAACCATAAGTAGCACCTAAAGTCAACTTTATCTTTTCGTTTTCTGAATTTGAAAAAGTTTTTTGATATTGCACCCCTAAATCTGCCCCTAAATCTGCAGCAACAAACTCTCTATATTTCCATAAATTAAACCCTCCTGACAAGTCTCCATAAATTGCTTTTTGATCATGATTTATTGATCCAAATAAAAAATAACCATTAAACCCAACTGAAATATTAGAGGTAGAATCAATATTAAGAGCAAATCCATTTCCCCAATAAACTTTATTAATAGCTCCATCCCCTTTATTATAAAAACTAACCAATCCAGCATACGGGTCATCAATAATTTCATCATACTCATAACCTGTATTTGCATAAGGCATAACACCAAAACTCATTCCCCAAGTTTTTTTAATTACCGGAAAACCAAAAGCTAGATGCGTAATGTGTGGATTGTTTTGGTATTGTGATTGTGTACCATCATCCAACCATAATGCATTATTTGTAAACCCAACATCAAAAGTTGTAACAGAAATTGCAGAATAACTTGCAGGATTTAAAAACCCAATATCTCTATCTGACCTAATTCCAATTGCAGTGCCTCCCATGGCAAAATTTTGCGAAAAAGTTTGAGGTCTAATTATACCAATACCATATTTAGAGTATGGAGAATTAGTTGTTGATTGAGAAAATGCAATAGCACTCATCATTACCATCAATATCAATGCAATAAATGCCTTATTATTTCTCATTATATTTTAAAATTTTGTTCAAACCTTTCAGCACTAAAAATTCGTCTGCAAAGATGCGATTTTTTGGCTCTAAATCAAATAAGTTTCTATCACCACCTGTAACAACTATTTTTAGGTTTTTATATTGTAATAAATAGTTGTTTATAATTCCATCAATTTCGTTTCTCAATCCATTATAAACACCTGAAATTATTGAGTTTTCAGTAGTGTTACCAATCAACATTAATTTGTCTTTATCAAATTTAATTAAAGGTAATTTTCCTGTAAAAGTATTTAGTGCCTTAAAACGCATTTCAAACCCAGGAGAAATTCCTCCTCCCAAATATTCATTATTATTATTTATAAAATCATAAGTTACACATGTCCCCATATCAATTACCAAAACATCTCCTTTAGCTTCATTTTTAGCTCCTACAACAGCTGAAATTCTATCCAAACCTAATGTTTGTGGTGTTTTATATTTAATTTGTAAAGGTAAAGGGGTAGTGTGGCTTAACTCTAAAAAATTATAATTTTTTAACAGTTCTATTGTTTCATTTTTATCTGATACTGATGAAATAATACCTGATTTGATATCAAACTTGCTAACTAATGCATTTATATCCGCTCTAGCTACATCTTTTTTTGAGACGACTTTTAAAACCTTATCACCTTCAAAA
>CBDUPT010000248.1:0-4603 GCA_965369165.1 uncultured Flavobacteriales bacterium
AATTTAATGTCATTGACAGAAACAACTAAAATTACATCATTAACTTTATCTGAAAGATTAGGGTGTTATGCTCAGTTGTTCAAAATTAGGTTAACCTCTTTCGTTGTTATTTCTGCCATATTTGGATACTTTATTGGAGCTCCAGCATATAATATTTCAGAAGTAGTTTTTTTAATTATAGGTGGGTTTTTAGTTACATGCGCATCTAATGCATACAATCAAGTAATAGAAAGAAACCATGATAAGTTGATGAAAAGAACCCAAAACAGACCTTTGCCATTAGGAAAAATTTCTGTTGGGGAAGCCATTTTAGTAGCTTCAATCTTTAGTGTTTTAGGTGTGGGAATGTTGTGGTTACTAAATCCTTTAAGTGGAATTTTAGGTTTGTTAGCTATTGTAATGTATGTAGCATTATACACTCCTTTAAAAAGAGTGTCAACTATTTCAGTTTTTGTTGGAGCTTTTCCAGGAGCTATTCCTCCAATGTTAGGATGGGTTGCTGCAACAGGTAGCTTTAGTTTAGAGGCAGGTATTTTATTTGCTATTCAGTTTGTATGGCAGTTTCCTCATTTTTGGGCAATTGCTTGGAAGGTAAATGATGAGTATGTGAAAGCTGGATTTAAAATGTTGCCTTGGGGTAAAAAAAACACAGCTACTGCAGTAATTATCTTATTAAGTGTTATTACACTTTTAATTTCAGGTTTTATTCCAGAAATGGTAGGTATGTGTGGAAGAATTACAACTGTTGGGCTAGCAATCTTATCTTTATTAATGTTGTACCCTGCTATTAAATTGGTTCAAACTAAAGATGATAAATATGCATTAAGGGTTTTATTAATGTCGTATTTATACCTTATTGTTTCTTTAACAGTTATTTTGATTGATAGGATAATATGACCAATACTGAGAACAAGTATAAAAAGCTTACCATTATAATTTCTATCGTTTTACCCTTGGCTGTTGCGGCTTTGTTTGGGGTTAAAATTCCAAATGTAGAACCATTAAGTTTTTTACCTCCAATTTATGCAAGTATTAATGGGTTAACAGCTATTTTATTGATTGCTGCCGTTATTGCTATTAAAAACAAGAAAAGAGTTTTGCATGAAAGCTTAATGAAAACATGTTTAGTATTGTCTATTCTTTTTTTAGGAATGTACGTAGCTTACCACATGACTTCAGATTCAACAGTTTTTGGTGGGGAAGGAGCGATTAAATATGTGTACTATTTTATTTTAATATCTCATATTGTTTTGTCGATTGCGATTATACCATTAGTATTAATTACTTATACAAGAGCACTATCTCAAATTTTTGATAAACATAAAAAAATAGCTAGGATAGCTTTTCCACTATGGTTATATGTAGCAGTTACGGGGGTAGTTGTTTACGTAATGATTTCTCCTTATTATTGATTATTTTATAGTATCCGTAAATTGTAATTGAGTTTCTTCTCCAAAAAACTCGTAGCGATATTGTATAATTCGTAAAAACTCTGTCTCAATGTCTTGTATTATTTGTGCGGTAAGCAACATTGTTTTACTGTCGTATAAAAACTGCTTGGTATTGGTATGTTTTTCTTTATTGTAGGTTTTAATATCTAAGACATTTCCTATTTCATCATAAGTGTAAACCTCTGTTGTTTTAGCACCTTCAGCTATACTTGTATAAGTATGTTTTTTAAATAACCTTCCATGTTCATCATATTCATAAGTTACTTTCTTTTTGTTATTACCTATGATGAATTTTGTATATTCTTCAGTTAAGTAACCATATTCATTATAATAGTTAATCTGTTCTTTAAACACTTTTTTATAGCCATTATAATAGTATTTTTTAGTTTGGGTATCATCATATTTTTTATATGAAAAACTATCTGTAGAAATAATATATTGTTTTTTTAATTCGAAATTCTTTTTGGTGTTCAATTTGTTTTCATCTCGACAATATGTTTGTAAAACAATATTATTGTTTTCATTGTATTTGTAGTTGTACGAAAAATAACCGTAACTATCGTTTTTTCTCTTTACAGACAATAAGCCTTTGTCGTTATAAGTATAGTTTACAGTTGTGGAATCTTTTATTCCGCTTGATAGGTGTGATGATAATTGGATCTTTAAAGTTCCATTTTTATTAAATTCATAATAATAGTCTAGCCCTTTACTCCTAATAATATCTCTTACTTTTTTAGATGAGATAGAGCCCGTAATTGATTTTATGTTATTTTGTTTAATAAAGGTTTGATTAAAAAAAGGTGCATCAGTAAACAAGGGTTGGCTAATGTCTAGTATTTGGCTAACCCCGAAAGTGGTTGAAAAAAGTAAAAGTGCTATAAATGCTATTTTTTTCATTGTACTGTAAAACAACAAAAAATAAAAAAGCCTTTCGATAATTATCGAAAGGCTTTTGAACAATTAAATGTAAATATTATTTAGTTACTTCTTCCTCTTCATGGTCGAAGTAAACTTCACTCATATCTCTATATTCCATAGCGTTTGATGGAAAGTTTTTAACGTACACTTGGATTAGTCTTGTGTTTTCATCGTAAAAAATTGGCATAATTGCCGCATCATCAACAGATTTTTGATCCGCTTGACGGAATAATTCAAAACGTTTTGCATCATCAACTTCTCTTAAAGCAGCATCAAAAATAGAATCAAAACTAGTGCTTTGGTATCTCATTGGGTTAATGTATGCTTTAGTAGATATATCAGCTGGAACATGCCCACCGTAAAGTAGGTTTAAGAAATTTTCTGGATCTGGATAATCTGCAATCCAACCAGCTCTCCAGAAATTAGCTTTTCCAGTTTCTAAATTTTCTAAGTGTTGAGCAAATTGCATTTGTTCAATTTTAATGTTAATCCCTAGGTTCTCATTTAACATCTTTTGAACAACTTCTGCAATCTGAACATTTCTATCTCCACCACCTGGGTTAATTTGTAATGTTATTTCTGGGAAACCTTTCCCGTTTGCATAACCTGCGTTAGCCATATGCTCCTTTGCTTTCTCAACGTTAAATTCATAACCTTTTACACTTTCGTAATCATACCCTTTAAAAGGAGGAACAATACCATGATTGGCAGCTCTACCTTCACCTTGTAGTGTGTAAGTTACTATTGATTCTCTATCAATAGCATAGTTAAATGCTTTTCTTACATCAACATTGTCAAATGGGGGAAGTTTATGTTGCATACCTAGATAGTATACACTTAAAGCAGGAACAACTTGCATAACGTAAGGTCTGTTTCCTCCTTTTTTAGCATCGTCTAATTCACCAACAACATCATTAATCATTTCTAATGGTAAACGGAAAACCATATCTAAATTACCTTTCTTAAACTCAAGTAATTCCGCTTTTTTCTCTTTGTTAAATAAAAATTTAAGTCCATCTAAATAAGGTAGTTTGTTTCCAAACTCATCTGATTTCCAATAGTTTTCATTTCTACCTAAAATTACTGTCTCACCTTCTTTAATTTTATTTACTTTAAAAGCTCCAGTTCCTATAGGATTAACTCTTATGTCAGCACCATATTTATTTACTGCTTCTTTAGGATATACGTAACAAGCTGCATGACTAACAATGTTTAAAAATCCAGCAAAAGAGTAATTCAAATCAATTTTTAAAGTATAATCATCAACTACAGTAATACCAGATATTCCGCCCTCAGGTGTTTTACCCTCTTTTGTTGCATCATGATATTCGTTAGCACCTTTTACTTTATCTTTAAATAACCAATACATTTGGTTAGAAGGGTCGCTTACAGCGATTCTATCCATACAGTACTTGAAATCTTGCGCTTTAACTTCTCTTCCTTTTCCCCCTTCAAAGCAGTCATTATCATGAAACATAACACCTTTTCGGATATGAAAAGTATATGATGTTGCATCTTCGTTAACATCCCATTTTTCAGCTAATCCAGCAACTATACTTAAATCTTCTTGATTTAATTTTACTAAACCTTCATAAACCTGGTTAGCAATACGTTGTTCTAACGACATTGTAACATTTAAGGGGTATAAACTTTTAAAGTCTTCAGTTTCGTTCATTTTAAAAACGCCACCATACTTTACACCACCCTTAGCAATTGCAGTGTTTTTATTGTCTTCTTTTTTATCACCTCCACAGCTCGAAAGAACTATAGCTGTACTAATCAATAAATAAGCTAATTTTTTCATATTGTTTTTTAAAACTTTTTAACGCAATTACAAATATAACTATTCAAGTAGAATATCCTAAATAAAGTTAAGGAAAGTGTAATAATAAAAGCAAAATAAATAAATTTTAGATGCTTTAATAATCTCGTTAGAAGCTCAATAATTCATTCATTTTTTAGTTTTAATAATGCTTTTTAACAAATCGTATCTTTGTTAGTTATGCTTATTTGAAAAAGTACTTGAAAAAACAGAGTTTAATTATATTAATTTTAGTGTTAGTTTTTGTGCAAGTTGCAGTTGCTCAGGAGACTAGTAATTTGCGTAAACAACAAATTACATTGAATAGTGATACGATATTATTAGATTCATTAAGTATTATACCGAACTCTGAAATTATATTTTTAGGAAATTCTCCTTTAGCAAGTTCTAATTATGAAATGGACTATGCTAA
>CBDUPT010000249.1:0-4599 GCA_965369165.1 uncultured Flavobacteriales bacterium
ATGATTATTACTCAAACCACTGGTCCACAAGATGTGACACCTTATAATATTGCTTATAAATACTTTGGTATTGTTACAATGGTTTTTACTATAGTCACAACTCCTTTATGGTCGGCATATACTGAAGCATATGTAAAAAAAGATTTCACTTGGATTAGACAAGCAACTAAAAAAGTGTATAAATTATGGGGATTAGTTTTTTTAGGCTTAGTTGTAATGTTGTTGGTTTCTAATTATGCTTATTCATTTTGGGTTGGAGATGCCGTTTCTGTTCCCTTTTTACTTTCTGCTATTATGGCTCTGTGGGTATTATTGAGCACTAGTACTATGGTTTTCTCTAATTTTTTGAGTGGAATTTCAAAAATAAAATTGAGTCTTTGGCATTCAGTCTTAGTAAGTATTGTCAATATTCCTTTATCAATATTTTTTGCCAAAACTTTAGCAATGGGAAGTGCAGGAGTAATTTTGGCTTCGGTAATATGTGTTTTTCCAAGAGCTATTTTTCAGCCAATTCAATACTGGAAAATAATTAATGGTAAGGCTAAAGGTATTTGGAATCAATAGGCTATTATAGCATTTTTTGCAAAAAACTCAATTTGGATTTGTTTCTATACACTTCATCATGACCAATTTTCTTAACTCTTTTAAATCCTTTTGAGGTCATAAATTCATTCATTTCTTCTGTTTGGTAATTATTCTCTACTAAAAGAATATCAAAATCAAAACCATTAAAATCAATCGTTTGTAATATTTTTAGCTCGTTTCCTTCTGTATCGATAGTGAAAAAGTCAACCTTCTGAATGTTATTTTCTTTAAGAACTTGATTAATGTCGTAACATTTTACTTCAATTTCTTCTTTGCTTCCACCATATTCTTTTATTTCTCTGTCAATTCTCTCAAGATGTCTAGTGTCATAATCTTCTACTAAGCCACTTAACATTTCAGTATCAACATATTCTCCTCTAACTCTAAGAAATTTTTCCGTTCCTACTTTATCCGAAACACATCCATTTATTTTAATACAGTTTCTGGTCTCATTCAATTTCGTGAAAATTTCAGGAATAGGTTCTACACAAACACCTTTCCAGTTCCTTTTTTTCTCAAAGAAGTAACTATTACTAAATGTTAATCCGTCATGTGCGCCAATATCTACAAAAGTTCCGTTCGATTTACCTTTAAAAAGTTTATCTAAATATTTATCCTGTTGATATTGTCCGTAATATTTCATTGTTCTAAATAATAATCTTTAGCATATTTATTTAAACCTAATTCAGGGTATTTAGTATTAAGCATTGAGTTGTTTTGGTGAAAATAACTTCTTAATTCTATTTCTTTTTTTGTTGAAAAAAATGGTTTAGAACCAGTGCTTTTAGCTTGAATTATGTTTCTTTTAAGCTTGTTGTAAATCCTGTTTCCTAACTCTGATTTTTCAGAAATAGCACTATACTTGTTAATTTTAGCTAGCTTATTAGCTTGTTTTTGGGTTACCCCAATATTCATTTTGGGTTGATTTGAAATTTGTTGTTTGATGGACTCTTTATCTGTATCAAAAAAAGTAGCTAGTTGAGTAGAAAATAGTTCAGGTTGATGAATAAAATCTTCAAAAAGCAATATTTCTACATCATTAAATAGTGAATTATAAAGTTCAATTAAAGGCAAATAATTGTATCCATCTAAACATTCATAACCTTCGGTAGTATTAAAATAAGAGCTAGCAGAACCACCTATATTTTTAGGTTTTTCTTGAAATGGTTTCCAAATAAAATCATCTATATTTCGTGTTTCTTTCCATTGTAGATTAATGGCATATAAAGAAGCAAGTAAGTCAACTTGATTTCTCAATACCAATAGAATTTTAGCATCAGGGAAAGCATCTTTTAACCTTTTGGCGATAATACTTCTATTAAGATGATTAAAGTGAGAAGATTGTCCAATAAAATTTTCATTAGAAAGCAACACTTTATCAGCTCTCCATGTTTTTTTTACCTCTTGGATAATTGATGGAGAATAAAAACTATCATCAGCAAATTGAAGTTTATTAAAAGCTTCAGAATAATGGGTTTCTTCTAGTCCATAAAATTCTATTTCAGGTAAATACGGGAAAATTTCATGTTGTAAAAAAGTAGTCGCTGTTCGCGGCATTCCAATATGAATATAAACTTGCTGTTTGTCCATTATAATAGCGAAAGTAGTGAATAATTTCAAATAATTCTTGTATTTTGGAGGTCTCAATGAAACCAAATTTTGTAACCATATTTCCTGTTGCTCAAAATGTGCACTTAGTTAAAGATGTAGGTCAGGTTGCAAATTCACTTGCAGCTATTGGTGCATATAATTCAAAATTAGTTTGTTATAAAAATAGTGCTGATTATTCTTTACTAAAAACAGAGGCAAACCATTTACAAATTGAATTTATAGCCCCTTGTGGTAAAAAGCTTTTTATGGAAAAAGCTATTTTGAATTATATTGAAGTAAACGCATCAAAAATTGATGTGTTACATTTCTTTCATTTAACAAAAGAAACTATTTATTATGCACTGCATTATAAAAAATATAATCCAAAAGGAAAGGTATATGTTAAAATGGATGTTTATAATGAAATGCTTGAAGAAGGAATAATTTATTCAAAAAAGCCTTTGATTAATTGGTTTCATAAACAAAAAGAAAAACAGTTTTTAAAAAAAATAGCTGCTATTTCTGCAGAGAATCCTATATCGGTAAAATTGTTAAAAGAAAAATTCCCTTTACTAAAGGACAAAGTTTTTTTATTGACAAATGGAATAAATGATCAGTTTCTCAAAAAACATTATTCAAGCCCTAAAAGTTTTTCAGAAAAGGAAAATATTGTTTTGTCGGTGGGTAGAATAGGGGCAAAAGACAAAAATTTCGAATTGCTATTAAACAGTTTTGTAAAAGTTAAGTGTGAAGATTGGAAGCTAATATTAGTTGGACCAATTGTAAATGGGTTTGAAGAAAAAGTGAAGGCTGTTATAAAAAACAATCCAAATTTAGAAGGTAAAATAATTCTCACAGGAGCTATTGAAGATAGGGTTGCTCTTTATGAATATTATAATCGATCAAAGGTGTTTTGTTTAACATCTCCCTTCGAGTCGTTCGGAATTGCTTTTATAGAAGCGATGTATTTTGGTAATTATATCATTGGTACAGATGGAATGTCCAGTTTCGATTATATTTCTAATGATTCAGAATTAGGAACTAGGGTATCTGTAAATGATGAAGAAGGATTAACTTTACAACTGAATGAGCTTATAAGTCATCCAGAAACTATGGAAGAAATATACCCAAAAGCACAACAACAAGTTGCTAAAAAATTTTATTGGTCAGGAATAATTAAAAATTTGGAAAGAGCATTGTCAATCTAGAATGAATAAAATAGGGAGAATATTAAAACAATATTGGCAAGAAGTGGAATGGTTTTTTATAAAATTAAGCTGGCTTTTTATTGCTTTGCCAAAAGAGAGTAAACCTTATCTCGATGCTTCTTTTACTTTTGGAATAACTACCTATAAAGAACGATTTGAAACCTACTTAAAACCACTAGTAAAAAAAATGGTTCATTTGTTTCCAGAAACACCTATTATAATTGCCGTTAATGGTTATCATAATTTAGCTGAACAAGAAAAATACTTAGAGCAAATTACCCGCTGGGTTAAACCTTACCAGAATGTAAGTTTAATTACCTACAAAGAGCCCCAAGGCTTATGTAAGTTGTGGAATCAAATTTTAATTAAATCACCATCTAAAAAAGTATTTTTGATGAACGAGGATATTAATATTTCTCAATCGTTTAAAAAAGACATTATTTCATGTGGAATTTTAAACTCAGAGTTTGGTTTAATTAATGGAAGTTTTAGTCATTATATGCTCAATAAAAAACTCGTAAAAGAAGTAGGTTGGTTTGATGAACGTTTTCCTGGTATTGGATACGAGGATCATGATTATGAAATACGAATGACTTTATTGGGGAAACAAGTAGAACATTTTAGTGTTAACGGAATTAAAAATGAAAGAGTAGTTCCTAAAGATTGGTCTTATGATAAAAAGCATGAGGTTATTTTAACAAAATATTCTGGTCCTAACGAAAAACATTATTTTAGCAAATGGGATTTTTCTGATACAGCTAAAAAAGGCTATAGCTACGTGCGTATAGTTCAAGGTTATGCAAAGTTGAAAGATCAAATGGAAACACCTAATTTTTACCCTGAAATAGAATTGGATTAATGGTTAAATTGATTGTATACATAGAACAAGTGTGTCGAAATATTAGATTTCGATGTAAAGGGCGATTTTTTAAATTGTATTTACAACTTCATGGTTGCAAAGTTGGGAAGGGTTTAAAATGTATGAGTTTCCCAAAAATGAGGGCTGTACCTAAAAAGAATATTGTAATTGGTGATAATGTTACATTGGGTAGAGATGTTGTTTTTGAAATTGGACATGAAGGAAAGTTGACTTTAGGAAACAATGTATTATTAGCCGACAATATTTTATTGAGCACCATTTCTGAGATTAAAATAGGAGATTGGGCTGCCATTGCCGAAAATGTAAGTGTAAGAGGAAGTTTTCACGAAATGAAAA
>CBDUPT010000250.1:0-4538 GCA_965369165.1 uncultured Flavobacteriales bacterium
AGTAATTGGGTTATTAGCCTCTTGGTATCCCGTTAGGATATTGACTAAAAGACATTTGTAGTTACCTATCTACTAAAAAAGGAATTTTTGCTTGATATCCCAAGTCTTGATGTTGATTATCATATTGCGTATCAGCCCAAACGACTAGGGTATGGGTTCCATTAGATAGAGAATCAATTGGAATAAAAGTAGTTACACCAACGGTATTTTCTTTATTTGAAGGAAACCATTTTAAGTTTTGTTGGAGGGTAGAATCAATTTTTACAGATAATATTTTATCAAAACTCCTTAAAGAGTCGATACTAGAAGTTTTCATAATGAGGTTATCATAGGCTTTTTCATAAGCAACAAAAAGTTCCATATAATTAGATTTCTGAATTTTTGAGTTAATACCGATACCATAGGTTTTATTGTCTTTCCATTCATCCATATATGTGCCATTAAAAATATAATCGTTATCTGACATTTGCCATCTATATTCTCGTTGGTCGAATAGATTAGGCCAATGCATACTCTTGTAAACGGATAAATAAGCAAGGGTTATTGCAAAAGCGGAAAAAACTATGGCTGAAAAAAAGAATTTTAGCTTTTTCACATTAGTGTTAAAAAGCCATAAGGGTTGTTGATAAAACCCTCTAAAACTAATTATATCATATAATTTAAATATTGGAAAAATAACATAAGAAAGTCCAGGGATTTTTCTTAGCAGACCAAAGGTTAAAAAATCAAAAAGATAAAAAGGAACAAATAGAAAAAAAGTATAAAAAATAATTTCAATATAATTACTGTAATATTCGTTTACTATAAAGCTCATTACAGCTATTAGGGTTATAAAAATAAGACAGAAGCCAATAATTGAGAAAACTGAAATAATTGACATAAAAATAACGGTTCCACATTGTTTATCTATCTTAGTAATATGTTCCTCTAGATCAGAGTTGTTTTCAGTTTTAATTTTAAAGGGTTTCTTCCATTTTATTTTATCTTTAATAACTCCATTAGGGTAAACATAATTAATACAGACTAAAGATAACCAATAGGCTCTCAAAACTAAATGTATTACAAAGCCCAGAGTAAGAACTTTTATAGCAATCATTCCTATCATAAATAATACATTAGTTCCAGGAATAATCATTATTGTTCTAAGAGAACCAAAAGCTTCAATGTAAAAATCAGATACTTGAAATAAGGAAAAAATGGCACCACCAGAAATTAATAATTCTAACTCCCAAGAGTTTTCTTGAAGATTTTTAAGCCAACTAGGTATTTGTCTTTTTTCCATAATTAAAGATGAACTAAAGTAAGAAATAATTTAGGTAGTAAGACAATAATCAAAAAGGGAAATGCTTTATGGAGCTACCCAAAAACCTTTTCAATCTCATCTAAAGCAGCAAAAACTTCTTCAGACTCATTGGTGGTAACCAATTTCATACGGTGTTCTTTAAAGTGAGAAATGCCTTTAAAATAATTGCCATAATGTCTGCGCATTTCTAACACACCTAAAGTTTCCCCCTTCCATTTAACAGACATTTCTAAATGTCTGCGAGCAGCTGTTATTCTATCACTCATGGTTGGTTTAGCTAGGTGCTCACCAGTTGCCATAAAGTGTTTAATTTCATTAAATATCCAAGGGTAACCAATACTTGCTCGGCCAATCATTACTCCATCAACACCATAAGTGTTTTTTACCTCAATTACCTTTTCGGGAGTATCAATATCACCATTGCCAAAAACAGGAATGTGCAAACGAGGGTTGTTTTTAGTTTCTCCAATTAATGTCCAATCTGCACTGCCCTTGTACATTTGTTTTCGAGTTCTACCATGTATAGAAATCGCTTTAATACCAACGTCTTGCAAGCGTTCAGCAACTTCAACTATGTGCTTTGAGTTTTCATCCCAGCCTAGCCTTGTTTTAACGGTAACGGGTAAATTGGTGCTTTCAACAATGGCTTTAGTCATAGCTACCATTTTAGGAATGTCTTGCAATATCCCAGAACCAGCACCTTTGCAGGCTACCTTTTTTACAGGGCAACCATAGTTAATGTCAATAATATCAGGATTCGTTTTGGCTGTAACTTCAGTAGCCAATTTCATCGACTCAATATCACTTCCAAAAATTTGTATTCCTATTGGTCGCTCGTATTCGTAGATGTCTAGTTTTTGAACACTTTTAACGGCATCTCTAATCAGTCCTTCACTAGAAATAAATTCGGTATACATTAAATCAGCACCATTTTCTTTGCATAAAGCTCTAAAAGGAGGGTCACTTACATCCTCCATTGGAGCAAGTAATAATGGGAATTCTCCTAAGTCTATATTTCCTATCTTTACCGACATAATTTAAATGGTCATTCTAAGCAAAACTTTTAGTGCTTTTGCCACACTAAGTTCATCGAAGTGTAAAAAGCTATATCTAAAGTGTCGCGAAGAATTTATTAAATCTCTTTTTGTTTATAGTTCGACAAGCTCACTATGACAAAAAGTTATTTGATTGCGAAATTAATACAATAATATGTTATCAAGAACTGAATTAGCAAACAAACCTTATTTACAGTTTATTTTAATTGTTTGCTTATGTGCTATATCATTAATATTATTTTCTATAATTGGTTTAGCAATAGGTCTTTTTCACTATGAATTAACGCTTCATAAAATTGAGTATATGGTTGATTTGAACCAAAGACAGGTTGAAGGATTAAAGCTTATGCAGTTATTGAGTGCTATTGGGTTATTTTTAATTCCACCACTTATTTATGGGATGATTGCTTCAAAAAAACCTTTTTCAAAACTTAGTGTTAATCAATTAGGAAAACCTATTAATTATATATTACTTTTTGTTTTAATGATAGTGTCTATTCCTATACTATCATGGGTAATAGAGATTAACTCAGGGATGACGTTTCCAGACTTTATGAGTGGAATAGAGGATTGGATTAGACTTCAGGAAAGTAAAGCTCAAAATGCAACTAATATTTTTTTAACCTATAATGGAATAACTAGCTTAATTTACATTTTAATTTTAGTGGCAATTGTTCCAGCTGTTGGTGAGGAATTGTTGTTTAGAGGCGTATTGCAAAAAATATTTATACAATGGACTAAAAATCCACATTGGGGAATTTGGATTACAGCGTTTCTTTTTAGTGCCCTACACATGCAGTTTTTTGGGTTTATTCCAAGAATGTTGTTAGGAGCAGTTTTTGGATATGTTTTTCTTTGGTCTAAGTCGCTATGGCTACCTATTTTAGGGCACTTTATAAATAATGGAAGCGTTGTTTTGTTGAGCTATTTTGCCCCTGAGTTAATGGAGGATACTGACATTTCTTTTTTTAATGGAAGCGAATATGAAATGCTTTATTATATAGCTAGCTTAGTTCTAACTATTGCTTTAATTCTTTTGATTAGAAAGGTTAATTCTGAAAAACAAGAATTGAACGTGTCCCCTTGAGGGGACTATAGGGGGGATTTGTTCAATAAAATTCACCTCCCTAGCCCTCCTGAAGGAGGGGAACCATCCTTCAATATTTAATATATTGTGATTGAATGCTCAAAAATCTTTCGTAACTTTACCCACTATAAGTATCGCCTACCCCGAAGTTTCGGGGGCGATTAAAATTTAAAGACATGAACACTATATTATTAGGATTTATCGGACCATGGCAAATTGCTTTGATAGTAGCAATAGTTTTATTGATGTTTGGAGGTAAAAAAATACCTCAATTAATGCGTGGAATGGGTTCTGGAATCAAGGAGTTTAAAGACGGGATGAAAGAAGGAGAGGGAGAAGCTAAAACTGACGATAAAGAAACTGAAAAGTTGAAATAAGTCTAAAGTTGTTATTCTGTATTAAATGCAGAACAGCTTTTAATTACATCACATTTTTTTAATGGAAAAGGTTTATACGTCTCTTAGTGAGATTAAAGAAGATATAAATAACAATCAAGTTAACTGTGCACAATTAGTACAGTCTTACCTTAACCGAATAGAAGAAAACAAACATCTTAATGCTTTTTTAGAAGTTTTTACTGAAGACGCAAAAGCTTCAGCAGAAGTTATAGATGCTAAAATTGCTAATGGTACAGCTGGTAAGTTGGCAGGAATGGTTGTTGCTATTAAGGATAATATATGCTATAAAAATCACAAGGTTTCTTCTTCATCAAAAATATTAGAAGGTTTTGAATCATTGTTTAGCTCAACTGCTGTTGAGCGTTTAATCGCAGAAGATGCTATTATCATTGGTCGTACCAATTGTGATGAATTTGCAATGGGAAGTTCTAATGAAAATTCTGCTTATGGACCAGTTTTAAATGCAATAGATAACACAAAAGTTCCTGGAGGTTCCTCTGGAGGTTCAGCCGTTGCAGTTCAGGCTAATTTGTGTTTAGCAAGTTTAGGTTCAGATACCGGAGGTTCTGTTCGCCAACCAGCTTCTTTTTGTAATATCATTGGAATGAAACCAACTTATGGTAGGGTTTCAAGACATGGTTTAGTTGCTTATGCTTCTTCGTTTGATCAAATTGGTCCTTTTACTCATAATATTG
>CBDUPT010000251.1:0-4507 GCA_965369165.1 uncultured Flavobacteriales bacterium
CTCCAGAAGTAGAATTAGCTTGAGGGTCTGCATCCACCAACAACACTTTGTATTCTAACACTCCTAATGCAGCTGCTAAATTAATTGCAGTTGTAGTTTTACCTACTCCACCTTTTTGATTTGATATTGCGATTATCTTACCCATATTTTTTTAATTTATTATTGAATATTGTTAAATGAAAAATAAAGCTGTAAAGGTTATTTATAATTCAACATTCATAATTTTAAATTTCTATTGCCTGTCCTATTTCTAATAAAATTAACTCTTTGCCTTTAGCTGCAAACTTTCTTTTTGCTTCTTCATGATCTATTTCGATATATCCGAAAGTATCATAATGTACTCCTATAACTTTGTTACAATTAATAAAATCTGAAGCTATTAACGCATCATCAATACCCATTGTAAAGTTGTTACCAATAGGCAAAACAGCAAAATCTAATTTTTCGTATTCACCTATTAATTTCATATCCATGTGTAAAGCCGTATCACCACTGTAATAAAAATTTGCCTCATCACTTTTTATGATGAATCCTCCTGGATTACCGCCATAAGCTCCATCGGGCATTACACTACTATGTACAGCATTTACATACTTCACATTTCCAAAATCAAAATCCCAACTTCCACCATGGTTCATTGGGTGACCATTCTCTACTCCTTTATTTTCAAACCAAGAAATGATTTCAAAATTAGAAACCAATTTTGCTCCCGTTCTTTTAGCCACAACTTCAACATCAGCTACATGGTCCTCATGCCCATGTGAAATAAGAATATAATCTGCTAATAATTCGTTTACATTTATCGATTTTGCTTTTTCATTTGGAGATATAAAAGGATCGAATAAAATATTCTTTCCTCCCAACTCTAAACCAAAACAAGCATGTCCGTAAAATGTAAATTTCATAGCAATTAATTGTTTTACAAAGTAACCTAAAAGTAAGTCTTAAACAATAGTTTTAAGTAGTAACTTACCAACTACTTTTAAACATTAATCTGTTAATTGGGGGTTAATAAAATCTTTAAGAAAATTTAACAACTTTATACTTGATAAGTCTCAAAATGTTTCTAAATTTGTAATCATTACAATTTTATAATAATTTCAATCATGGACTTTGTGAGTCACCTAACATCCAACAATATCAAACCATCTTTACAACGAATAAAGATATTTGAATATTTATACAAAAACACCAACCACCCTACTGTTGACCGTATTTACACCGATTTGGTTGGGGATATTCCAACCCTATCTAAAACAACAGTTTACAATACCTTGAAATTATTCATTGATAATGGAATAACATCAACTTTTACTATTGATGGAAATGAAGCAAGATATGATGCGATTATGGAGGAGCATGCACATTTTAAGTGCAACACTTGCAACAATGTTTACGATGTAGAAATTGAAGCTTTAAAATTAAAATTTAGCAAATTAAATGACTTTCAAATAGACAATACAAACATCTATTTGAAAGGAATATGTAATAAATGTTTAACCAATAAAAATTAAAAAAGAATGGGCGTTTTAGTCGGAAAAAAAGCTCCAGGATTTTCAGCAGCAGCTGTTATTAACGGAGGAGAAATTGTAAATAACTTTACATTAGAGCAATTCAAAGGGAAATATGTAGTATTATTCTTTTACCCAAAAGATTTCACTTTTGTTTGTCCTACTGAGTTATTTGCATTTCAAGAGAAATTAGAAGAATTTAAATCAAGAAATACAGAAGTAATTGCAGTATCTACTGATACAGAACAATCTCACTGGGGATGGTTACAAATGGCAAAAAACGATGGAGGAATCCAAGGTGTTACATATCCATTAGTAGCTGACACTAACAAAACAATCACTTTCAACTATGATTGTATGGCTGGTGATTTTGATTGGGATGAAGAAGGAAACATGACTGCTCAAGGAGAATTAATTGCATACAGAGGATTATTCTTAATTGACAAAGAAGGTATTGTAAAACATCAATTAGTTAACGATTTACCTTTAGGTAGAAACGTTGATGAGGCAATAAGAATGGTAGATGCTTTACAATTTAACGAAGAGCACGGAGAAGCTTGTCCTGCAAACTGGAATAAAGAAAAAGAAGGTTTAAAAGCTACTCACGAAGGAATTGCTGAGTATTTAACAAACAACTAAATAAAATATCGTCATTGCGAGGAACGGAGCAATCTTTTTATAAGATTACTTCTCTCGTTCCTTGTTTGTAATGACGGTTTATAATAAAACAATAAAAAATAAAAATTATGGCTTTTGAATTACCACAATTACCATACGCATACGATGCGTTAGAACCACATATTGATGCAAGAACTATGGAAATACACCATACAAAGCACCACGCTGGTTACACCAACAATTTAAATAATGCAATTGCAGGAACCGATTTAGATAGTAAATCTATTGAGGACATATTAAACAACTTAGACATGAATAATGGAGCTGTTAGAAATAACGGTGGTGGTTATTACAATCACGATTTATTCTGGAAAGTGATGAGTCCTAACGGTGGTGGAAACCCAACTGGAGCAGTTGCAAGTGCAATTGATGCTGCTTTTGGTAGCTACGAAGGTTTTAAAGATGCTTTTGCCAAAGCTGCTGCAACTAGATTTGGTTCTGGTTGGGCTTGGCTTTGTGTAAAAGATGGTAAATTAGAAATTTGTTCTACTGCTAATCAAGACAACCCTTTAATGCCAGGTATTGGTTGTGGAGGAACACCAATTTTAGGTTTAGATGTATGGGAACATGCTTATTACTTAAACTACCAAAACAGAAGACCAGATTACATCAACGCATTTTTTAATGTAATTAACTGGGATGAAGTTAATGCTAGATTTAATGGATAATTAATCCTTTACAAAACAAAAAAAGCCGCTGAAATTCAGCGGCTTTTTTTGTTTATATTTGAGACCATTACTTGAAAAAAATTCTTTACATATTATTACTCATTGGAGCCACTCCAATAGTCGCTCAAAATTACGCGGATAAAGAATATTATCTAATTGATTCTTTAGATTTAAACACACTATCTACTGAAGATTCTAAATTACTTAAAACATTATTAAAAGAATACCATGAAGCTGAATATGATACTGTAAAAATTAAAGCATTAACTCAAATTTGCGATAACATGGTTAATGAATCATGGAAAAAATTTCAGCTTTTTAATGTTAAATTAATAGAAACCAAAATCAATTCACAATACAAATATGTTTCTAAAAAGTTTTATCTAACATACTACGCAGGAGCTCTAAATAATTTAGGGATAATATATCAAGAATCTGGAGAACTTAAAAAAGGTTTAAAAGCGTATAAAAAAAGCCTAAAAATACAAAATGAGCTTAATAATCAAGAAGGTATTGCATTATCCCATAACAATATTGGAGTTATATATAGAGAACAAGGGAATATACCAAAAGCACTAGAGTTTTATCAAAAAGGACTTGAAATAAGAGAGAAACTTTTAAAAAAAGACACAACTAATGATAGACTAAAAGCTGACATAGGTACAATTTTAAATAATATAGGTGTTATATACCAAAATCAGCATGACTATAAAAATGCTTACATATATTATAGTCGGAATCTAAAAATACAACGAAATATCAATAACAAAAAGGGGCTTTCAAGTGCTTTAAATAATATGGGAATTTTATGCTACAGGCAAAAGAATTTTTCTCTTGCTCATAAATATTATACTGAGGCTATTCAAATAAACATATCTCTTAAAGCTATCAATTCATTATCATTAAATTATCATAATATGGGTGTTCTTTCTAACGAACAGGGAGATAACATTATGGCTCAACAATACTTCACAAAAAGCATTGACTTAAGCAATCAAATTAATGATAAATATGGACTATCTAGAACACTTTCTAGTTTAGCAGTTATATATAAAGAAATTGGAAATTCTAAAATTGCAAAAGTATACGCTAAACGTGCTCATGAATTAAGTACTGAAATTGAAAACCCAAGATTAATTATGAATTCGAGTGAAAGCTTAGGAGACATTTATGAATTAGAGAAAGATTATAAGAAGGCATTAGAAATGTACAAACTTCATATTAAAATGCGTGATAGTCTAAATAATAAAGAAAATCAAAAAGCAGCAGTTCAACAACAAGCAAAGTATGAGTATGAAAAACAAAAAGCAGTAGATGATGCTGAGCATAATAAAGAAATAGCCTTAGAGCAAGAAGCCAAAGAAAAACAAACCATATTAACTTACGCAACTGCTGGGGGATTAGGATTAGTAGCTATTTTTCTATTGGTAGTTTTTAACAGACTAAAAGTTACTCGTAAGCAAAAAAATATTATTGAAGAACAGAAAACAGAAGTAGAAAAACAAAAAACGGTTGTTGAATTAGCTCACACTGAATTAGAAGAAAAAAATAAAGAGATTACTGACAGTATTCAATATGCTAAACGTATACAAAACGCAATCCTTCCACCAACTAAAGTTGTAAAGCAATATCTACAAGAAAGCTTTATTT
>CBDUPT010000252.1:0-4474 GCA_965369165.1 uncultured Flavobacteriales bacterium
AAGGGAGACGATTCAAGTTCAGAATTAAACTCTATAAAGTATCCAACCATATATATATCAGGTGAAATGTTTTTACATGATTTAGATGAAGTTTCTAAACAAATTCAAGAGATACTAATTCAGGCTAATGAAGGTAAGGATCTATCTAACATAGAGTTTAAGCTACTTAGCACTACAATGGTTTTGCCTATTGACATAAAATATGTTGAAGGGAATAATCTTACTCAAGAATGGTATGAAAAAAATTCTCATGCTTATTTTGTGAAGGAAAATGGAAAATTTCTGGTTAGAAGAGAAGTTGAAAAAATGTCTAAATCGAAATACAACGTTCAAACTCCAGATGAGTTAGTAGAAAAGTACGGTGCAGATACTTTACGTTGTTACGAAATGTTTTTAGGTCCATTAGAGCAACACAAACCTTGGGATACACAAGGTATAACGGGTGTAAATGGGTTTTTGAAAAAACTATGGCGTTTGTTCCATAGTGGCGAGAATGGAGCATGGAATATTGATGAAACACCATTAGAAGAACTTTTAGCAGGCTCTCCCCCTTCGGGGGAGCTGGAGGGGGCTTTAAAATCACTTCACAAAACCATTAAAAAAGTAAAAGAAGACATTGAGCGTTTTGCGTTTAATACACCAGTTTCTACTTTTATGATTTGTGTAAACGAGCTAACGGCTTTAAAGTGTAACAAGAAAGCAATTTTGCAAGATTTACTCATTATTCTTTCTCCTTATGCACCTCATATTGCAGAAGAATTGTGGAACAAACTGGGCAACACAGAAAGCATTACTTACGCTGTTTTTCCAAAACATAATGAAGAATATTTAGTAGAGAGCAATCATAAATATCCAGTTTCATTTAATGGTAAAATGCGTTTTATGTTAGAATTGCCTGCCAACATGGGCAAGGATGACATAGAAGCTGCAGTTATGGCAAACGAACAAACCGCTAAATACCTAGATGGTAAAACACCTAAAAAGGTAATTGTGGTGCCTAAAAAGATTGTCAATTTTGTGGTTTAGAAAAATAACATTTTCTATCTAACTAGTTGTTTTTTGTGTTGGTCTTTATTTTTGTTTTGTTTATCGATAAAATGATATATCTTCGCGCAAAATTTAAAACCTTACAATATGAAAAAAAATTACTATCTATTTTTATTGTTTTCTGTTATTTATACTATAACAGCTATTGGGCAAACCCCTGGAAACTCACTACACTTTGATGGTAGCAATGACTATGTTTCCACCTCTCTCCCTACAGTGTTTTCTAATATAAACACTAGTAACATTACTATTGAGACATGGATTAAACCACAAACAGCTTCTTTTTCAAGAGTAGTTTTTGCTCAATTAAATTCAACTAATTTTATGTCTATATCAACTGGTGGATCTAACCAAATTTACTTTTATATAAATAATGCTGTAGGAGTAAACACTGGATCAACGTTACCACTAAATCAATGGACACACGTTGCTTGTGTTTGGGTTGGATCAACCCAACAAACAGAAATTTATTTTAATGGTATATTACAAGCAACGGTAAATGGAGGTAGTTCCTCAACAGGAAATGACAATTTAATGACCATCGGTAGTAGAACAAATGGAGCTCAATATTTTAATGGAGAATTAGATGAGTTAAGAATTTGGGATGTAAGACGTACTCCGTGTGACATTAATAGTTCTATGAATTCAGAATTTACACAAAGTCAAGCAAATTTAGTCGCCTACTATAATTTTAATCAAGGCGTTGCTGGTGGAAATAATCCAGGGGTAACTTCTTTACCTGATTTCACTACTAATTATAATGGCACTTTAAATAACTATGCACTTACAGGAACAACATCAAATTGGTTGAATTCTGGCGCTATTATAAATCAAAACAATCAAAATAATGGTTCTGTTCAGTCTACAGATACCTATACTACGTGTGATTCATTACTTTGGATTGATGGAAATACTTATACTTCATCTAACAATACAGCAACTCATACTATTACAAATGGATCTGCTAATGGCTGTGATTCAATCATAACGCTTAATTTAACCATCAATAATAGTGTTTCTAATACTATTGGAATTAATATTTGTAACAACACAAATTATACGTATGCTGATGGTACCATTTCAAATAATATTACCGCAAATGAGTCTCATACATCAATTTTAACTGGAGCCTCTAGTAATATGTGTGATAGTATCTTAACAGAAAACTTAACTGTTCTCCCTGCTTTAACTGGTTCTGTTACTGATGTTTTATGTGATGGTGACAGTGTTGTAGTTAACGGGACTACTTACAATGCTGGGAACTTAACAGGAACAGAAGTATTTACTAACGTTGGACCAAACAACTGTGACTCTACAGTTACGGTTAACATCACTGTTTTAGCTGCTAAAACTGGTACTGTTTCAAATGCAATTTGTGATGGAGATAGTATGGTTATTAACGGAACAACTTACAATGCTGGTAATCCAACAGGAACAGAAATATTTACAAATGTTGGACCAAGCATGTGTGATTCAACGGTAACAGTTAACTTAACAATTAACCCTAAACCAACAGTAGCTATTGCAGCATTCACACCTGATACGGTTTGTGAAACAGATCCAGCTATTAATTTACCAGCAGGAACACCTGCTTCAGGAACGTATTCTGGTAGCGGTGTTGTAGGAACTACTTTTGATCCTAACACCGCAGGTGTTGGTGCTCACTATGTAGTCTATTCTTTCACTGATGGTAATACTTGTACAGCTATGGATTCAACAATGATAGTTGTTGTTTCTTGTGTAGGAGTTGATGAGAATGGTGCTTTAGCTGGAGTTAACATTTACCCTAACCCAACGAATAACATCATCAACATTACTTTAGGAACTATTACTTCTGATGTAAACTTGACTTTAACTTCAGTTGAAGGGAAAATAGTTTACCAAGAAAACAATGTTTCTGACAATAAAGTAAGTGTTGATTTAAGCAACAACAGTAAAGGAATTTATTTCTTAAAAGTTGAAACTAACAATCAATACAAAGTTTACAAAGTAATTAAAGAGTAATCTTAAAACATAATCAAAATAAAAAAGTATCATTTAGTTAAATTATATTTCTCATAGAAATTAAGTTTGCCTTAGAAACTAATTTAAATTACTTTCGCTAAACATTAATCTTTTAACAAAAAAATATGAAATTAAACGACAAATTAAAAGTGTGTTTGATGGCTTTTACTTTCATTTTTATTGGAAGTACAGCAGTAGCTACAAACAACTTTGAAACAGAAATGACTATTAACAATTCTGATAATTGGGAATTAGTTAAAGAAGAAAATGGAGTAAAAGTTTATATTAAAGAATATACACATTCTGATGGAACATTAGCCCTTAAAATCAAATTTGAAAATTCAACAAATAAAGAAGTAAAATTAAATTGGTCGTTAGTGAACAAAACTTCTAAAAAGAGCCTTTCAGAAAATTATACTGTGATAAAAGCTAATGATGTTTTAGTTTTTATGGATGAGGCAGATCCAATCCCTGTGAATTATGGGGAAACTATTAATGATTTATCTATTAGTTTAAAATAATTATTTCGATGAAAAAAAATATACTTAAAATAACGTTTAGTGTAGCTGCTACTTTTATTGGCTTCTCAGCCAATGCACAATGCCCTACAATTACATGCCCATCAAATATTACGGTAAATAACGATAATGGGAACTGTGATGCAATAGTAACATATACTGACCCTGTAGGGTTTGATGCTTGTGGAACTGGCTCTCAAACTTTTACTTATACTGGTGCTCAACAAATGTGGGTAGTACCTGCTGGGGTAACTTCTATTACTGTTGATGCTTATGGGGCTCAAGGTGGGTCCAACTGGGTAAATAACACAAATTTTGGAGGATATGTACAGGCTGATATTGCTGTAACTCCTGGTAGTACTTTATATGTTTATGTAGGGGAACAACCTACTGGTTTAACAGGTGGCTTTAATGGCGGAGGAAATGGTGAATCAGCTGGTGCTGGAGGAGGTGGTGCTTCTGATATTAGAATAGGAGGGGTCACTTTAAATGATAGAGTTATTGTGGCTGGTGGTGCTGGTGGTGCTGGATACTGGAGTTCCACACATGTTTTTGGAGGTGTTGGAGGCGGACTTATAGGAGGCCCTGGTTATAGAGGTACTACTGCAACCCCAGGTGGAGACCCTGGTACTCAAACTGCTAGTGGGAATGGAACATGTGTAAGCTTAAATAATCCAGCAGTTGCTGGAGGATTTGGGTTTGGAGGTGCACCATCTGGTTGTGGATGTGAAGGCTATGGTGGTGGAGCTGGCTGGTACGGAGGTGCTGGAAGTGGTAACTGCCGTGGAGGTGGTGGTGGAAGTAGTTACACGATACCTGCAGCAACAAATGTAACTCATACACAAGGTGTAAGAACTGGGAATGGAGAAATCACTATTTCATATACAGGCGCTGCTGTTGCTACA
>CBDUPT010000253.1:0-4474 GCA_965369165.1 uncultured Flavobacteriales bacterium
CTTCATGAATAACAACTTTAAAGTAGATTCAGTAACCACTAAAAACACGGTCGATTTTCTAAGCGAGAATATTTCTTCTGAAGGCTTATTTACTGATAAAATGGAATTTTACCGTAAATATTCTCCAGAATATCAAAAGGTTAAAATTTTTATGCAAAAATCTGGTTTCTAATACTCTATTCATTATGAGAACCATCACAAAATGGACTGTTAGATGTTTGTTTACAGGTACAATAGTATTTAGTTTCTGATTTTTCCGCTTTGTGTACAATTGGTCTAAATTCAGTTCCAGCATGTTTACCATCACAAAACGGTTGATTTTCTGATAAACCACAACTGCACCAAGCATAATTTTTTCCTTTTTCGACATTTATTGCTGCGGGAGAATCTCCTGCTCTTTTTGGTAAATCCATAGTGTATATTTTTTATTTTAAAGATAACATTTATTTCCAAACTCCTTTAAATGCAATTTCATCTACTTCTTTTCTAGGTTTCACACCAGATTCTCCTTCGTAATAACCTAAGGCTATCGCTGTAACAGGTTCAAAACCTTCTGGTATATTTAATAACTCAATTGCTTTTTGAGGAATAATACCTGCCATTTGATGTAAATGAATTCCCATGCTTGATGCCTGAACGGTTAAATTACCAACAGCTAAACCTAAATCGTGTTTTGCAACAGAATTTGGGTTGCCATTTTTAGCATAATTTTTATTAACCACTGTAATTACTAATGCTGCAACATCTTTAGTCCAACCTTGATTACCTTCCACCAAACATTCGTGCAAACGATTAAAGTTTTCTGAATCTTCTTTTAAAGCGTAAATAAACCTCCAAGGTTGCTCGTTAAATGCTGACGCAGCTTTTCCTGCAGCTTCAAATAAGGTTTTTAAATCTGCATCACTTATTGCCTTATTTGTAAATTCATAAGGACTAAATCTGTTTTTAATTACTTCTAATACTTCCATTTTATTTTATTTTAATTATATAAAGAAAACATTAAGATAGTTAACCTATAAACTATCTTAATGAATTCAATTTTTACAAGTTATTATTTTGAAATAGTAACATTAATTGTAAAACCAATATCATTTGCAATGATATATTCAGCTGCGACACCTTCATCACCTTCAGAATTATAAACTATCCCCCAATCTTGTCTATTAATTGCAAAATCTTCAGAATTTACAGAAACGCTATCTTCAGAAACCGCTACATTAGCATTAAATGTAATGCTTTTAGTTTCTTTTAAAATAGTTAGATTACCTGTTACAATAGAATTATAGTCTCCAGTACCTTCTTTTATATTTGTTAATTCAAATTTTGATGTAGGATAAGTTGCTGTATTAAATAAATCAGGACTTAATAAGTGACCTGTTAATTTATCTGTAGTTTCTTTGTCATCACCAAAATTCTCTACGGTAATGGTATTCATGTCAACTACAATTGTCGCATTACTTACTTGTCCATTATTTACTAATATATTAGCACTTTGAACATACATTTTACCAAAACACGGTTCAGCTCCACCTAAATGAGATGCTCTCCAATCAATATAACTCCCCTCATTAATTACATTGTACTCAACAGTTTTTTCTGTCTGAACTGTTTTTACTATTTCAGCATCATTTGCTTCTACTTTTTTTCCATTATCAGAACATGATGCTAAAAATGCACCAAATGCCAATACCACTAATGTTGTTTTTTTCATTTTATATAAATTTTAATAGTTTACTAATTCTGAATATACTTTATGACTTAATTGTATTGGATTAGCAACAACAAATAGTTTTGCTTTCTGAGTTACTTCTACCTCTAATTTATCATCACCCTCTACTATAATAAAATCATCTTTATTTATTTTTTGATTATCAATTGAAAGCTCTCCATCTATTAAATAATAAGAATGCATCTTTTGATTATTTAACGATAATTTATGTGAACCTTTAGGGATTTCCATTTCATAAATCTCTACTCCTTCTGCATCCATTTTAATAGGCCCACCATTACCAATATAATTTTTATAAGAAATACCTGCCTCTTCATAATAATTCATATCTGAAGACTTATAATCATCATAAGAAGCTGTTTTACTCATTGTTTCTTGAATATTTGGATCAAACCAAATTTGAAACATTCTGCTATTCTCTTTTATATTTTCAGCATGTGTAATTCCATTTCCTGCTCGTATTATTTGCGCATCACCCTTCTTTAAAGGTAGCCATCTATCAAACTTATTATCATAATGTTCAATTTCACCTTCAATAACAAAACTCATTATTTCAAAAAACTTGTGTGGATGCTCCCCTATTAAACCTCCTTTATCTGACCAAGCATTTGCCCAGTAAAATAAATTAGAATATGGCTTTTGTCCTCCTCCATCTTGAGGAAACCCGATAGGTTTATTCTCTAGTATTAAACCTCCAGCAAAAGCTCCTTTTGCTTGGTTTTCTTTTCTTACTATTTTTAATGTCATAATTAATTGTTTTTACATTAATTGTATATACATATATTTAATCAAATTTTTTATTCTCGTATTTTATCTAAAATTTTATTTACCAATTCTGCTTCTTTCTTTGTTATCAATTTAGAAATGGTTTCATCTATATACGTAATATCACTTTCCATATTAGCTAATAATTTCAATCCTGCATCAGTTATAGCTACATCCATCTGTCTTCTATCCTTTTCACAAGTCTCACGCTTTACTAACTTTTTTAAAACCAATTTATCCACTAACCTACTTGCATTAGAGTTTTTATCCAGCATTCGTTCTACTATTTGGTTAACTGTTATAGCATTAGGGTGCTGACCTTTTAAAATCCTCAAGACATTGTATTGTTGTGGACTAAGACCATAAGGCTTAAAAGCCTTAATTGACTGACTGTTTAACCAATTTCCTGTAAAAAGAACATTGAGCATTAACTTCTGATATTCACTCTTAAATTTTTTCTGTTTTATTTCGTCTTCTAGTTTCATAATGCAAATATATACAAAAGTATTTAATGTACATACATACAATTAAATAAAATTAAAGGAGAACATTGATTCTCCCTTAATTAGAACTATACTAACTCAGTAATAGCCTTATTAATATTATTTTCTACTCTTTTTAGAACATCTGAGACATCACTCTTTACAAATTTTTCTCCTGTAATGTGCTCATATAACTCAATGTATCTCTCAGAAACTTGATTGATAAAATCTTCATTCATATCAGGAATCTGTTGTCCAGCTTTCCCTTGAAAACCATTTTCAATTAAACATTCCCTTACAAACTCTTTAGATAATTGTTTTTGTTTTTCATTAGCATCTTGTCTTGCTTGATAACCTTCTGAATAAAAATAACGTGAAGAATCTGGTGTATGAATTTCGTCAATTAAATAAATATCATCTCCTACTTTACCAAACTCATATTTAGTATCAACTAAAATCAATCCTTTTTCTGCAGCTATTTCAGTACCTCTTTGAAAAATTTTACGTGTATAATCTTCTAATTTTAAATAGTCAGCTTCCGAAACTAACCCTTGAGCTAAAATTTCTTCTCTACTAATATCTTCATCGTGTCCAACATCAGCTTTAGTTGTTGGAGTTAGAATTGGTTCAGGAAATTTATCATTCTCCTTCATTCCATCAGGCATTGCAACACCACACAAAACTCTTTTACCATCTCTATATTCTCTCCAAGCATGCCCTGATAAATAACCTCTAATCACCATTTCAACTTTAAAAGGCTCACACATTCTACCAATTGTAACAGATGGATCTGGAACTGCTATAACCCAATTAGGAACAATATCTTCTGTTGCCTTTAAAAACTTAGCAGCAATCTGATTTAAAACTTGCCCTTTGTAAGGAATTGCTTTTGGTAAAACTACATCAAATGCTGAAATTCTATCAGACACTATCATCACCAATAATTCATTATTTATTCCATAAACCTCTCTAACCTTACCTTCATAGTAACTTGTTTGGCCTGGGAAGCTAAAATTTGTTTCTCTTATTGCGTTTGTTTGCATCACTTTTAGTTTAATTATTTAGGAAGTACAAAAATAGATAAGGAGATTCTTTTTGGCTAATCTATAAATCAGTTTTAATTAACGAGTAATTAACAAAATACAATCATAAAAAAAGCCCATCATAAATGATGGGCTTTAGTTTAAATGTTAAAGTATATATTTCTTAAATTACTTTTACGTTTACTGCGTTTAATCCTTTTCTACCTTCTTGTAGTTCGAATTCAACTTGGTCACCTTCGTTAATCTCATCGATTAAACCTGATACATGAACGAAATGTTCTTTGTCTGATCCTTCTTCTGTAATAAATCCGAAACCTTTGGTATCGTTGAAGAATTTTACTGTTCCTTTACTCATTATTTAATGTATTAATTAATATTATAATGCAAAAATAACATTATTAATAATACAAGTATTCTTTTTATACGTTTTATTTTAGTAGTCAAGCTATTCTTTT
>CBDUPT010000254.1:0-4472 GCA_965369165.1 uncultured Flavobacteriales bacterium
CGAAAGATTTAGTGTTAGCGGATGTTTCTTATCGTAATTTCAATCTTCTTATTAATCAAGATGCTACTCCGAATTTAACTGCATCCTCAATTATTAGTCAAGATTCAATATTTCCTAGCAATACAAACTCTACTATAGCAGCTGATATTGATGTTTTTCCTGCTGGGTTTTATCTTGATATTAATAACGACAATATAAAAGACTTAGTAGCATCCCCAAACTGTTTTAGCGGTTGCCTTAACAGAGATAATGTCTGGATGTATAAAAACAATGGAGCTAATAACAAACCTGATTTTAGTTTTGTACAGAATAATTTTCTTCAAAAAGGTATGATTGAAGTTGGTGAAGGTGCTCACCCTGTATTTTTTGATTACAATGCTGATGGTTTAACAGATATAATAATTGGTAACCAAGGAATATATAACCCTTCTGTTGGGCCACTTCTTTATGAATCTAGTTTATGGGTTTATGAAAATATAGGTACTGCAAGTAATCCTAAGTTTCAATTAGTCGACACCAATTATGTTGGTATATCTTCTATGAATTTAGATATTACTAATAGTCGACCGACACTAGGCTTATCCCCTTGTTTTGGAGATATGGATGGTGATGGTGATGACGATATGTTATTAGGTGACTATAATGGATATATCCACCATTTTACAAATACAGCTGGCCCTGGAAATCCTGCAGTTTTTACTTTAACTACACCTGAGTATTTAGGAATAGATGTAGGGAATGATGCTACACCAATTCTTTACGATCTTAACAAAGATAATTTAATTGATATTGTTATAGGGAAAGAAAATGGCACATTCTCTTATTATCAAAACAAAGGAAATGCAACAACTCCTAATTTTGTGTTTAAAACTGATAGTTTAGGAAAAGCTGTAACAAGAAGGCAATATGATTTTCAAGGAAATAGCAACCCTATATTAATTGACAGTAATGGAGTTACTCATCTATACTCTGGCTGTAGAAATGGTCATCTTTATAAATTTAGTAATATAGATGGAAATCTTACAGGAACCTTTAGTGTTGATAGTGCCTTCAATAATATTTGGGAAGGAATTAATTCTATTGTTGCTATAAAAGATATTACCAACGATGGAATGCTAGATATGCTTGTAGGTATATATAACGGAGGTGTTAGTTTTTATAAAGGGGATATGAATGTAAGTGTAGCTGAAGTTGATACAGAATTAGATAATATTAATATCTATCCTAATCCTACTAATAACCTAATTACAATTGACTTTGGAACTAACACTATAAAAAACACTACTATTCAAGTAATTGACTTACTAGGTAAAACTTTACATCAACAAATAATTAATAACAAACAAACAGTTATTAACCTCAGCAATTACAGCCAAGGTATTTATTTAGTTAAAGTGAGCAATAAAAATAGTAGTAAGGTTTATAAGGTAATAAAAGAGTAATATACAGCTATATAGATATTAACAACCTATTTATGCTGGTTTAATTGGTAGTGCATCTACATGGCTTGCTCTTAGTCTTGGAAAAAGGTTTTGGACTCTAATTAAATTTAGAAATCTTTCTGGGATATATAGAGGCCAAGAAACTAATGAAACGCCACATAATGATTCAAAAGAGTATATAGTAAATATAATTGCTTTCAAAATACAATTAAAATAAATCAAAATTCAAAAAATCGTGGTAATTGGAAAAGAACTATTCCAATATCAGATTGGTTACCTCTAAAAGGAGATGGTAGTTATTTATATACAGAAGGCTCAGGAAAAGGAAATTGGGGAACAATGAGTATTAGTATAAATCTTGAACAAAAAGTTATTAGTATCCAAGTACAAGCTATGAATAGCAATGCAGCTAATAAGTATTTAATTATTAAAAAATAATTATATAGTTAAAATTAAATCTCCATTCTTATAATCAATCACAGCAGTATAATCGTGTAAAATATCGCCACCTAAAATACCATCAACAGGTGCTAATTCTAATTTTTCGTAAGAAGCATTTACATGCGACAAATCTAAAATGGTAGCTTCATAATTATTAATCGTAATATCTCCAATTTGTAATTGTCCTAGTTCTACTTTTTTGCTAACCATTGTATTTGTTCCCAAGCCAGAAGATAATCTATCGTGCTCTTCTAACTCATCAAAATTGATATAATTTGTTATTCTCGTTTCATCAAAAACACTTCGAGAAGCTCCAGTATCAATAATTACATTGGCACTTTTACCATTAACCAATAATGTTGTTTTTAAATGATACCCATCATCCTCAATCGGGAATATTTCTATTGGAAGTATTGTTTTCATTATTCTTAAAAATAAAGAAGCCGGAGCTAGTCCGGCTTCATATAAATTATATTTTAATTGATTAAGCTAAAACGCTATCTAAAAGAGCATTGGTTTTTTTAACACCTTCAGCACTTTCAGCTAATTTAGCTTTTTCACCATCAGTTAACTCTATCTCAACAATTTTTTCAATTCCGTTTTTACCTAAAACACAAGGTACTCCGATTGATAAATCATTTAAACCATATTCACCCTGTAAAAGTGCAGAACATGGGAACATTTTTTGAGAATCTTGAGCTATTGCTCTAACTAATTCAGATACTGCTGCACCTGGAGCATACCAAGCACTTGTTCCTAATAAACCAGTTAATGTAGCTCCACCAACCTTAGTATCTTGTACTATTTGATCCATTCTCTCAGCAGACAAAAATTCCGAAACAGGAACACTATTTCTAACTGCTTTACCAATTAAAGGCACCATCCCAACATCACTATGTCCACCAATCACCATTCCATTTACATCAGAAGAAGGACAATCTAAAGCTTCAGCAATTCTATATTTAAAACGAGCAGAATCTAATGCTCCACCCATTCCAATTATTCTATTTCTTGGGATACTAGTAGTTTTATGAGCTAAGTAAGTCATTGTATCCATAGGATTACTAACTACTATAATAATAATATTTGGAGAATGTTGCAATAAATTTTCAGTTACTGTTTTTACAATACCTGCATTAATTCCAATCAACTCTTCGCGAGTCATACCTGGTTTACGAGGAATACCACTAGTAATAACAGCCACATCACTCCCTGCTGTTTTTCCATAATCGTTTGTACTTCCTGTAATTTTAGTGTCAAAGCCATTTAATGAAGCACATTGCATTAAGTCCATTGCTTTCCCTTCAGCATAACCTTCTTTAATGTCAATCAATACCACTTCAGACGCAAAATTTTTAATTGCAATATACTCAGCACAACTTGCGCCAACAGCTCCCGCTCCTACTACTGTTACTTTCATTGTTTTTATTTTTTAGAGATTTAACTATAAATTTTAGAACCACTAAATTAATAAAAGAATATCCTATCCACAAAGGATATCAACATAAGATTTCAACCAATTCGCTCCTCTTTTTTTTATCTTAAAATAATGATGTAAAAGTATTTGATTTATTTATTTTTGTCGGGTTATTAAAATTAGATTTTAGCATGAAAGATTTACTAGATAAGTTTGAGAATAAAACTCCAGAAATAGTTTTTGAATGGAATGATGCAGAAACTGAAGCACAAGGATGGGTTGTAATTAACTCTTTAAGAGGAGGCGCTGCTGGAGGTGGAACTAGAATGAGAGTTGGATTAGATAAAAGAGAAGTTGAATCTTTAGCTAAAACAATGGAAGTTAAATTTACAGTAGCAGGTCCAGCAATTGGTGGTGCTAAATCTGGAATTAACTTCGATCCTAACGACCCGCGTAAAGAAGGTGTTTTAAGAAGATGGTATGCTGCAGTTACTCCATTATTAAAACATTATTATGGTACTGGTGGAGATTTGAATGTAGATGAGATTCATGAAGTAATACCTATTACTGAAGACTGTGGTGTTTGGCATCCGCAAGAAGGTGTATTTAACGGTCACTTTCAGCCTCGTGAAGCTCAAAAAATCCATAGAATTGGACAGCTAAGACAAGGTGTTTTAAAAGTAATTGAAGATAGTAACTATAGTCCTGATGTAAGCAAAAAATATGTTGTTGCTGACATGATTACTGGCTATGGTGTTGCTGAATCTGTAAAGCACTATTACGATGTTTACGGTGGAAGTGTTAAAGGCAAAAGAGTAATTGTTCAAGGTTGGGGAAATGTTGGTTCTGCTGGAGCTTATTATTTAGCACAAGATGGAGCAATTATAGTTGGTATAGTTGATAGAGTTGGTGGATTAATTAACGAAGAAGGTTTTTCTTTAGATGAAATTAGGAGTTTATTCTTAGCTAAAGATGGTAACAAATTAGTTGCTGACAATATGCTAAGTTTTGAAGAAGTAAACGATAAAATTTGGGATGTAAAAGCAGAAGTTTTTATACCTTGTGCAGCATCTCGATTAATTACTCAAAACCAAGTTGACAGAATGGTTAACGCTGGAATGGAGGTAATTGCAGCAGGAGCAAATGTTCCTTTTGCTGACCCTGAAATATTT
>CBDUPT010000255.1:0-4464 GCA_965369165.1 uncultured Flavobacteriales bacterium
GGCTCGAACCTAGACTCTTCTGTACCAAAAACAGACGTGTTGCCAGTTACACCATCGGGCATTATACAACCTATTTGGTTGATAAGGTCGGCAAATGTAACAAAATATTTTTTCCGTCCAAAACATTTTTTAACATAGATTAACATCCATTAACAAGAAATCCTATAGAATTTCATATTTTCGTAGCTGATAAATTTATTAAGTATGGATTATAAGAAAATTAACAATATTTTAGGTTGGGCAATTTGGTTAATTGCAACCTTAGTTTACGTATCAACTGTTGAAGCTACTGCTAGTTTTTGGGATTGTGGAGAGTTTATAGCTACCGCATACAACTTAGAGGTTGGACATCCACCTGGAGCTCCTCTTTTTATGTTGTTAGGTAGATTTTTCACCATGTTCTTTTCTGCAGAATCTGCTGGATATGCAATAAATATTTTATCTGCAATAAGTAGTTCATTCACTATTTTGTTTTTATTCTGGACCATAACAATGCTCTTAAAGAAAATGGCGCTAAAAGCTGGTGAGTTAACTCAAGGAAAAACTATTGCCATTTTTGGTGCAGCAGTTGTTGGCTCCTTAGCATATACGTTCTCAGATTCTTTTTGGTTTTCAGCGGTAGAAGGTGAAGTTTACGCATTATCGTCCTTATTTACAGCCCTCGTATTTTGGGCAATATTAAAATGGGATGCTGTTGCTACCGAAAAACATAGTGTTAGATGGATTGTTTTTATTGCTTATTTAATGGGACTATCTATTGGAGTCCACCTATTGAACTTACTAGCAATACCAGCCATGGTATTCTTATACTATTTCAAAACAAGAGAATTAAATTTTAAAGATTTTGCAAAAGCAACAGGACTATCTGTTTTGTTTTTAGGAATTGTTCAATTTGGTATTATTCCTGGAACGGTTAAGCTAGGTGCAATGTTCGAATTAATGTTTGTTAACAGTTTAGGTATGCCATTTAATTCAGGTTTATTAATCTATATCTTACTATTAATTGGATTAATTTCTTTTGGCATCTATTATACCCAAAAGAAAGGAAAAGTACTTTGGAATACAGCAGTACTTTGTATTACTGTGATTTTAATAGGTTACTCAACCTACACTGTAATAATGGTTCGTTCTGCTGCTAACCCTCCTATGGATGAGAATAATCCTGAAAATGCATTTAGCTTACTATCATACTTAAATCGTGAGCAGTATGGGTCTGCTCCTTTTTTAACTGGACAATATTTTAATACTCCTCTTGATGCTAGAAACCCTTATAAAGAAGGTGACCCTGTATACTACCAAAACGAAGAAACTGGTAAATATGAGCACATAAATAAAGGAGAAAAAAACAAACCAAATTATGATGAAGCTACATCAGGATTTTTCCCTAGAATGTGGAGTTCTCAAGCTCATCACGTAAGGGATTACAAAGTATGGGTAGATTACAAAGGCAAAAACAAAAGGGCTTCAAATGGACAAACTATTAAAGTTCCAACATTTGGTGAAAACCTCGCTTTCTTATTGAATTACCAGTGGGGTCATATCTATTGGCGTTACTTTATGTGGAATTTTGTTGGAAGACAAAGTGATATTCAAAACACACATCCAAGCCACATAGATAGAGGTAACTGGATAAGTGGAATAAAGCCTATCGATTCTATGCGTTTAGGAAATCAAGACAATCTTCCTAAAAGTATGACAGATAACCCTGGACATAATAAATACTACATGTTACCTTTCCTATTAGGATTAATAGGTTTGATATATCAATTTATTAAAAATCCTAAGGATCTTTTAGTCCTAGGGTTACTCTTTTTCTTTACAGGATTAGCAATTAACTTTTATACCAACCCTCCATCACCTCAACCAAGGGAAAGAGATTACGCTTATGTAGGTTCTTTTTACGTATTTGCTATATGGATTGCCGTTGGAGTTTATGCGATTTATGAAATGCTAAGAAAGAAAATGCCTCAAACAATGAGTGCAATAGTAGCATCTGTTGTTTGTTTACTTGCTGTTCCTACATTAATGGCTACTGAAAACTGGGATGACCACGATAGAAGTGACACTTACACAGCTAGTGACTTTGCTAAAAACTACTTAAACTCATGTGCTCCTAACGCCATACTATTTACTAATGGTGATAATGATACTTTCCCATTATGGTATGTTCAAGAAGTACTAAGATACCGTACTGATGTAAGAGTAGTTAACCTAAGTTTATTAAATACCGACTGGTATATTGAACAAATGAGAAGAAAAGCTTGGGATGCAGATGGAATACCACAACTGCTTCCTGATAGTAAACTTCGCCAAGGAACCAATGATTATGTTCCATTGTACGAAAAGCCAGGTGTAACAGGTTTTAGAGATGTTGATGAAATTATTGGCTTTGTTGCTGATGATACACCAAAATCTAAAGTTGCTTTACAAGGAAATAAGCAAGTTGACTATATTCCTACTAAAAACTTTAAAGTAACAGTAGATAAGCAAAAGGTATTGGCAAACGGAACTGTATCGAAAGATAGAGCTGATAGAGTTGTTGACAATATTGAATGGACAGTTAACAAAAGCTATATCATGAAAAATGATCTTATCATTTTAGATATTTTAGCTGCTAATGATTGGGAGAGACCTGTTTATTTCGCTATAACTACAGGTGCTGATAGTTATTTAGGTTTAACAGATTATTTTCAGTTAGAAGGTTTAGCTTATCGATTAGTTCCTTATAAAGCAATTAGCTATGATGGACAAACTGGTGAGATAGATACAGACATTATGTACGATAACTTAATGAATGACTTTAAATGGGGAGGAATGGATGAAAAAGATATCTACATGAACGAGAATAATAGAAGGATGTGTATGAATTTCAGAAACAACTTCTCTCGTTTAGCATCAGAATACATTAGAACTGGAGAGAAAGAAAAAGCTGTAGAAGTATTAGATCAATGTTTGGCTAAAATGCCAGAAAATAATATCCCTTATAATTACTTTATGCTTTCAATTGCTGAAAATTATTACAAATTAGATGCTTACGAAAAAGGTAATGCGATTATGAGTAGTTTATTAAATCGATATGAAGATGATTTAAATTACTATAATTCATTAGACAGGGACGATGCACAATTATTAAAGGAAGATTCTGAAAGAGCAAAATACATTTTACAGCAAATGATGGTAATGACAACACAACGATACCCTAAAGCTGGCGAGTTAAATGGTATGAAAGATAAGTTTGTAAATGTTAATGGTTTACTTTTAAATCCTGGAGCAAATTAAAAATATGAGAAATTTAATAAGAAGTATATTAAGAGGTCTTGGATTATACGCCTTTGCAATTAACATTGAAAACAAAATTGTTACTAAGCTTAAGTGGAATAAACAAAGAGAGCTATATCAACAATTTATTCCGAAAGGTGCATTATGTTTTGATGTTGGAACCAATGTAGGTAATAGAACAGCTATTTTCTTAGAATTAGGAGCCAAAAATGTAGTAATGATTGAGCCTCAAAAAGAGTGTTACGAAAAGTTAGAAAAAAGATTCCCAAACCTTCCGTTAATTAAAAAAGGTCTTGGAGAAAAAGAAAGTATTGAAAAACTATATATTTCTGATGTATCTTTAATCTCATCTTTTTCTAAATCTCATGTTGACATGATGCAAGAGGAGAGATTTAAAGGTGCTAACTGGGACGAAACTGTTGATATTGAAATGACAACTCTAGACAATCTTATTAAAGAGTTTGGAGTACCTGATTTTTGTAAAATAGATGTTGAAGGTTACGAGTATGATGTTTTAAAAGGATTATCACAACCTCTTAAATCTTTATCTATTGAATACATTGTTCCAGAAAATAAAGAAGTTGTTTTAAACTGTATTACTCATTTATCTAAGCTAGGAAATATCGAGTGTAACTTATCTCATGGTGAAACGATGGAGTTTCATTTATCTAAATGGAAAAATGGTCCTGAGATGATTGACTATGTTCAAAGTCAAGATTTTATTGACACATCTTATGGTGATATTTATGTGAAATTTGTTTAATTATAAACTCACTATTTGAACCTTTATAAGAATAGAAAAAAGGATGACTTGAAGCAAAAAAGTATTCTTTTGTAGCAATTAGAAATTACTCTAATTCATTACAAAAAAGCTCCAGATAAATATCTGGAGCTTTTTTGTAAAAGGTAATTTACATTAATTAATAATTACCTTCTTAATTAATATATTTCTATCAGAACTAAACTTAATTAGATAGATTCCCTTTTTTAAGTTTAACATATCTACATTATGATATCCATTAACATATTCTGAACTCATCTTCACAAGTTGTCCAGTAATACTAAACATTTCAAAAGACACATCTTTCATACCTGTGTAGATTTTAAACATCCCATTATTAGGATTTGGAAAAACCTTTATATCATCCTCAGTAAATAATTCTCCTAAACCGGTAGTTACATCCT
>CBDUPT010000256.1:0-4446 GCA_965369165.1 uncultured Flavobacteriales bacterium
AGCTTTTTGCTTCTCAGCTAATTGAATAGCGTATTCTGATTGTTTACCTCTTCTTTTGTTTGGTCCGTGTTGTCCTGGACCATAATTTTTCTTGTCAAGAGATTTATCAGGGCCAAATATTGGCTCTCTGAATTTTCTTGCAATTTTACTTTTGGGACCTGTGTACCTTGCCATTTTTTTTAATTTTATGAAAGAGAAATTATGAATTAAGGTCACTATCCTTCGATAATTATCCTTCTCCTTCTTGGTTTATATTATACTCTTCTTCTTTTTGGAGGACGACAACCATTATGTGGTAATGGTGTTACATCAACTATTTCTGTTACAGTAATTCCTGCATTATGTAAAGATCTCATTGCTGATTCTCTACCATTTCCAGGTCCTTTAACAAAAACTTTTACTTTTCTTAATCCGTTCTCGTAAGCTTCTTTAGCACAATCTTCTGCTGCCATTTGAGCTGCATAAGGAGTGTTCTTTTTAGAACCCTTAAAACCCATTTTACCTGCTGAAGACCAAGAGATTACTTGTCCAGTATTATTAGTTAAACTAATAATGATATTGTTAAAAGAAGCGTGAATGTGAGCTTGTCCATAAGCCTCCACTTTTACTTTCTTCTTCTTTTTTACGTTCGATTTTGCCATCGTTTAAACTTTTAGCTTCCGTAATAAATACGGAATAAACTTTATTTATTATTTAGTTGCTTTTTTCTTGTTAGCAACAGTCTTTTTTCTTCCTTTTCTAGTTCTAGAGTTGTTCTTAGTACGTTGTCCTCTTAATGGTAATCCAGCTCTATGTCTGATTCCTCTGTAACAACCTACATCCATTAAACGTTTAATGTTTAATTGAACTTCAGATCTTAAAGCACCTTCAATTTTATAACTGTCAGTTATAATCTTTCTGATTTTTGCTAAATCGTCATCGTTCCAATCCTGAACTTTTTTGTCTTCAGAAATTCCAGCTTCATTTAAAATGTTTTTAGCTGTTGATCTTCCTATACCGAAAATATAAGTTAATCCGATAACTCCTCTCTTTTGTTTTGGTAAGTCTATACCTGCAATTCTTGCCATAATAAATCTATATAATAAAGACTATCCTTGTCTTTGTTTAAACTTAGGGTTCTTTTTGTTAATTACGTACAAACGACCTTTTCTTCTTACGATCTTGCAATCTGCACTTCTCTTTTTAATTGATGCTCTTACTTTCATCTTTGTTAAATTTTTTCCGTTAGGAATTATTTATATCTAAATGTTATTCTACCTTTTGTTAAATCATACGGAGACATTTCTAATTTTACCTTATCTCCAGGTAAAATTCTAATATAGTGCATTCTCATTTTTCCAGAAATATGTGCTGTTAATATATGCCCATTTTCTAGTTCAACTCTGAACATAGCATTACTTAATGCTTCTATAATTGTTCCGTCTTGCTCTATCGATGCCTGTTTTGCCATCCTATAATTTAATTTTTATTCTTTAATACTTCTTCAACATATTCATGTGTTGATAAAACTTCTGCTTTTCCTTTCTTAATTGCTACATCATGCTCAAAGTGTGCAGATGGTTTTCCATCTGTAGTAACTATTGTCCAACCATCATCTAATTGCTTTACATTTCTTTTCCCCATGTTTATCATAGGTTCAATTGCAATTACCATCCCTTCTTTAAGTTGCACTCCTTGCCCTCTTTTACCATAATTTGGTACTTGAGGTTCTTCATGTAACTCTTTTCCTAATCCATGTCCTACTAATTCTCTTACTACTCCGTAACCATTATCTTCTGCATGTTTTTGTATGGCATATCCTATATCACCAACTCTATTACCATGCACTGCTTGCTCAATTCCTTTTTGCAAACATTCTTGAGTTACTTTTAATAATTTTTTTATCTCTGGCTTTACTTCTCCTACCATAAAAGTATAAGCAGCATCACCATAAAAATCATTCATTAAAACTCCACAATCAACAGAAACAATATCTCCGTTTACCAATGGTTTTTTAGTTGGTAACCCATGAACTACAGCTTCGTTTACTGAACATAAAAGTGTGCTTGGACAATCATACAAACCTTTAAAACCAGGTAATGCATTGTTATCTCTAATAAATTGTTCGGCCATAGTATCTAACTCTTGAGTTGTAACACCTGGCTTAATTAATTTAGCAACTTCAGCTAAAGTTTTTCCAACAAGCAAAGAACTTAATCTCATTAACTCTATCTCTTCATCCGTTTTATAAACGATTTTTCCCATTCTGCAAAGTTAACAAATTATCCAGCCATTCCAATACCAGCATTAGATCTTCCTTTGATCCTTCCTGATTTCATTAACCCATCATAATGACGCATTAATAAATGACTTTCTATTTGCTGTAATGTATCTAAAATTACTCCTACCATAATCAATAATGATGTACCACCGTAGAAGTAAGAAAATGCTTGATTAACACCTGCCATTGCTGCAAATGCTGGAAGAATTGCAACCAATCCTAAAAATATAGAACCTGGTAAAGTAATTCTTGATAAAACATTATCTATAAATTCAGCTGTTTTCTTTCCTGGTTTAATACCTGGAACAAAACCTCCATTTCTTTTCATTTCATCTGCCATCTGATTAGGATTTACAGTTACCGCTGTATAGAAGTAAGTAAATGCTACAATCATTAAAAAGAATGTTAAGTTATATCCAAATCCGTTAGGATTACTAAATACAGATAGTATCCAATTTGAAGCAGCACCACCTTCACCAAAGCTAGCAACTGTCATAGGAACAAACATTATTGCTTGAGCAAAAATGATTGGCATTACACCCGCAGCATTAACTTTTAAAGGAATATATTGACGAACTCCACCATATTGTTTATTACCTACTATTCTTTTAGCATATTGGACTGGTATCCTTCGGGTACCTTGCACCAGTAATATAGATACAATAGTAACTAATAATAAGAATGCTATTTCAATCAACATTGCAATTGGACCACCAACTCCACCAACACTAAATCTTGAACTAAATTCAAACACAAATGCTGAAGGTAAACCGGCAATAATACCAATCATAATTAATAGTGATATACCGTTTCCAATACCTTTTTCAGTAATTCTTTCTCCAATCCACATTACAAAGATAGTTCCTGTTGTTAGTAACAACACTGTAGAGAACCACCATAGTGGCCCTGGATCTACCACAACACCTGGGTTGTTTGTTATTTGGGAAGCAATATAACCTGGAGCTTGAAAACCAGTAATTACAATAGTTAATACTCTTGTAATTTGATTGATTTTTCTTCTACCACTTTCACCTTCTTTTTGTAAACGTTGGAAATACGGGATTGCCATACCTAACAACTGGATTACAATAGATGCCGAAATATAAGGCATAATACCCAATGCAAAAATAGATGCTCTTGAAAATGCACCACCAGCAAAAATATTAATTAAGTCTAATAATCCTCCTCCAGCTTTATTTGCATTAACTGCTTCTAAAGCAGCTGAATCAATACCTGGTAAGACAACATACGAACCTAATCTATATACTAATAACAAACTTAGAGTAGTGATGATTCGAGCTCTCAAATCTTCAATACTCCAAATGTTTTTTATGGTTTGAAAAAGTTTCTTCATTGTTTAATTAGTCTTCTTTAGAATCTGCATCGTCAGCTTTTTTTTCTTTAGCTGGTTTTGCTTCTTCTTTTTTTGTTTCAGTTTTAGGAGTTGCTTTTGCTTTAGGTTTTGCTTCTTCTTTAACTTCAGCACCTAATGTAATTGCTTTCCCTCCTGCTTTTTCTATTGCAGCTAATGCTGATTTAGAAAATTTATCAACTGTAACGTTTAATTTCGCGTTCAATTCTCCTCTACCTAATATCTTAACTAAATCATTTTTAGAAACTAATCCATTAGCCACTAAAATTTCTTTAGTAATTTCTTTTACTTTTTTAGTATCCACTAACATTTGTAAAGAATCAAGGTTAACACCTTTATACTCTACTCTATTTGGGTTAGTAAAACCAAATTTAGGAACTCGTCTTTGTAAAGGCATTTGACCACCTTCAAAACCGATTTTACGTGAGTAACCTGATCTAGATTTTGCACCTTTGTGCCCTCTAGTAGAAGTTCCACCTCTACCTGATCCTTGACCACGTCCTACTCGCTTACGCTGTTTTGTTGAACCTTCCGCAGGTTGTAATTTTGATAAGTCCATTTCTTAATTTTTATCTTTGTTATTTAACTTCTTCTACTTCTAGTAAATGATTTACTTTAGCAATCATTCCCATAATTTGAGGAGTTGCATCGTGCTCAACAACTTGGTGCATCTTACGAATACCTAAAGCTGTTAAAGTCTTTTTTTGACGAGCCGGCTTATTAATCTGACTCTTTATTTGTTTTATTTTAACTTTTCCCATCGTTATTTGGTTTCTTATCCGTTAAAAACTGTATCTAATTCAACACCTCTTTG
>CBDUPT010000257.1:0-4431 GCA_965369165.1 uncultured Flavobacteriales bacterium
TTAATATTTCTGCAGGATTAGAATATTGGTACAACAAACAATTTGCCGTAAGAGCAGGTTATATGCATGAGCATGCTACTAAAGGAAATAGAAAATATTTGACTGCAGGTATTGGTTTAAAACTTAGTGTTTTTAGTTTAGATGCTTCATATCTAATAGCTATGACTCAAAACAATCCATTAGCGAATACAGTTAGGTTTTCGTTAATGTTTGATTTTGATGCGTTCAAAAAGCAAAATTCAGAAGAGTAATACATGAAAATTAAAGTTGGTTTCGGTTTTGATGTTCATCAACTTAAAGATGGAGCTGATTTTTGGTTAGGTGGAATAAAAATTCCTCATACTAAAGGAGCAACAGGTCATTCTGATGCAGATGTGTTAATTCATACAATTTGTGATGCCTTATTAGGAGCGGCAAACCTCAGAGATATAGGTTTTCATTTCCCTCCAACAGATGAACAGTATAAAGGTATAGATAGTAAAATTTTACTTAAAGATGTTGTTAAACTTATAGAGGATAAAGGTTTTACAATAGGGAATATTGATGCAACTATAGCTTTACAGCAACCTAAAATTAATCCGCACATCCCTGAAATGAAAAAAGTATTAGCTGAAGTTATGGAAATAGACGAAGAAGATGTTTCTATAAAAGCAACAACTACTGAGCAGTTAGGTTTTGAAGGAAGAGAAGAAGGAGTTTCTGCCTATGCAGTTGTTTTAATTCAGAAATTATAATGAAACTCCAGCAAAACATATCATTAAAACCATATAATACTTTTGGTATTGATGTTGAAGCTGAAAAATTTGTTGAGGTTACAGATAAATCACAATTAAAATCAATTTTAGAAAATAACATATTACCACTTTTAATATTAGGAGGAGGTAGTAATTTGTTGTTGACTAAAGATTTTGAAGGCTTAGCCATTAAAAATAATATTAAAGGAATTGAAGTTGTAGCTGAGGATGATGAGTCTGTTACATTAAAAGTAGGAGCAGGAGAAAGTTGGCATCAATTTGTAATGCACTGCATTGCTAATAATTATTGTGGAGTAGAAAATTTGTCATTAATACCGGGTAATGTTGGAGCAAGCCCTATGCAAAACATAGGCGCTTATGGTGTAGAAGTAAAAGATGTTATCACAAAGGTTGAAGCAGTTAGTTTAAAAGATTTTACAATAAAAGAATTTACAAATCAAGAATGTGAATTCGGATATAGAACCAGTATATTTAAAACAAGCCATAAAGGACAATACTTTATAAGTGCTGTTACGTTTAAATTATCAAAATATCCTGATTTAAACACAAGCTACGGAGCTATTGATACTGAATTAAAAAATAGAGGTGTTAGTAATCCAAGTATTAAAGATGTGAGTGATGCTGTAATTGCAATTAGACAAAGCAAATTGCCAGACCCTACACAAATTGGTAATTCTGGTAGTTTTTTTAAAAACCCAGTGGTTGCAGAAGAGGTTAAAAATAGTATTGTTTCAAACTTTGAAAATGCACCGAATTACCCTCAAGCCGATGGGACTTTTAAAATGGCTGCAGGATGGTTAATAGAACAGTGTGGTTGGAAAGGGAAGATGATTGGGAATTATGGAGTTCATGATAAGCAAGCATTAGTTTTAGTTAATCATGGAGGAGCTAAGGGAAGTGATATTTTTCAACTTTCTGAAGATATAATACAATCTGTTCAACAAAAGTTTAATATTACTTTAGAAAGAGAAGTAAATATTATATAAACAAATTGTCAGATTAAAAATAATTGCTAAATTTGCAGTCCCTTAAAATTAAAGAATAGGAAAAATGGCAAAAAAAGGAAACAGAGTTCAGGTTATTTTAGAATGTACTGAGCATAAAGAAAGTGGTAAGCCAGGTACTTCAAGGTACATTACTACTAAAAATAAAAAAAATACTCCAGACCGTATTGAGTTGAAAAAATACAACCCAATATTAAAAAAGGTTACTGTACATAAAGAAATTAAATAATTAGGTTTAATACCAAGTAAAACAATTGAATCATGGCAAAGAAAACAGTTGCATCGTTACAAAAAGCAGGAAAAAGCTTAACTAAAGTGATAAAAATGGTTAAGTCTGAAAAGACTGGAGCCTATTCATTTAGAGAAGCTATTGTACCAAATGATAAGGTACAAGATTTTCTACAGAAGAAATAATAATTACACGAAAAGTGTATCTTTGTCCCGACTTTATGTCGGGATTTTTTTTACCCAAAATTATGGCGTTTTTCAATATATTTTCTAAAGAGAAAAAAGAGGTTTTAGATAAAGGTTTAGATAAAACTAAGCAAAGTTTTTTTTCTAAATTAACTCGTGCAGTAGGTGGTAAATCTACCGTTGATGCTGAAGTGTTGGATAATTTAGAAGAAATTTTAGTTACTTCTGATGTTGGTGTTGATACTACTTTAAGAATTATTGAGAGAATAGAAGCAAGAGTTTCAAAAGATAAGTATTTAGGTACTTCGGAATTAAATCAAGTTTTACGAGACGAAATTGCTGCTTTATTAGAAGAAAATAATACAGGAGATTATAAAGAAATAGAAATTCCTCAGCAAAATGATCCTTATGTAATTATGGTTGTAGGAGTAAATGGGGTTGGTAAAACAACAACCATTGGAAAGTTAGCGCATCAATTAAAATCGCAAGGCAAGTCAGTGGTTTTAGGAGCTTCTGATACATTTAGAGCTGCTGCGGTTGATCAATTAAAAATTTGGGCATCAAGAGTTGATGTTCCTATTGTAGAGCAAGGAATGGATGCAGATCCTGCATCGGTTGCATTTGATACTTTACAATCTGCAAAAGCTAGAAATGCTGATGTTGTTATTATAGATACAGCTGGAAGATTACACAATAAGGTTAATCTAATGAATGAACTTTCTAAAATTAAACGTGTAATGCAAAAAGTTGTACCCGATGCTCCGCACGAAATTTTATTGGTATTAGATGGTTCAACAGGACAGAATGCATATGAGCAAGCCAAACAATTTTCTTTAGCTACAGAAATAAATGCTTTGGCAATTACCAAATTAGATGGGACTGCTAAAGGTGGGGTTGTAATTGGTATTTCTGATCAATTTAAAATACCTGTTAAATACATTGGTGTTGGAGAAGGCATGGAAGATTTGCAAGTATTTAATAAGTACGAGTTTGTAGATTCACTTTTTAAAGAATAATTTTTCTCCCCTCTTGAGAGGGGAAGTTTTTGTTCTTCTGACAAAGGAAGAAGATTACAAAATTGGGGTGTGTTATTTTAAGATTCTAAAAAATTAAAACTATGAAAAATATAATATTAATTTTTGTTCTAATACTTTGTGTTCAATCTTTTGCACAAAAAACGATAACATTTAAAGCTAAGGATGGATTAGAAGTTACAGCGGATTTATATCTTACTAAAGACGAAAAAGCTCCAATGATAATTTTGTTTCATCAGGCTGAATGGAGTAGAGGTGAGTATAAAGAGATTGCTCCTAAATTGAATAAATTAGGTTTTAATTGTATGGCAGTTGATCAACGTTCTGGTGAAACTGTAAATGATATTGCCAATGAAACATTTAAGCGAGCAGAAGCGAAAGGATTAACAACTACTTATGTAGATGCTTTACCTGATATGAATGCAGCAATAGATTATGTGAAAGCAAATTATAAATCAGCTGCTCATACATTAATTTGGGGAAGTTCATATTCTGCCGGATTAGTTTTGAAAATTGCAAGTGAAAGAAAAGATATTGATGGTGTTTTGGCTTTTTCTCCAGCCGAATATTACAGTAAAATGGGGAAGCCAAAGGATTGGATTACAAGTGCAGCAAAAAATATTTCAGTGCCAACTTTTATTACTTCCAATAAGATGGAAAAGAAAAAATGGTGGGATATAGCTGCTCAAATTCCTGAAGAAAATAGAGCTTATTTTTTACCTACTAAAATAGGTAAACATGGTTCAAGAGCTTTATGGAGTAAATATGCTGATAGTGCTGAATACTGGAAAGCAGTAAAAGAATTTTTAGCTCTTTTTGAATAAATGAAAACCAAAACACTAAAAAAAAATAAGGTAAACGTAATTACTTTAGGTTGTTCAAAAAATTTGTTCGATTCAGAAGTAACTATGACTCAGCTTAAAGCTAATGGTTATGAAGTAGAACATGAAGCCAAACAAGATGATTCTGAAATTGTTATTATAAACACCTGTGGTTTTATTGATAATGCAAAAGAAGAATCGGTTAATACCATTTTACGATATGCTGAAGCTAAAAAAGAGGGGCAAGTTGATAAACTTTATGTTACAGGGTGTTTATCAGAAAGGTATAAAGATGGGTTGGAAGATGAGATTAGTGAAGTTGATGCTTTTTTTGGGACACGTGAGTTACCAAAACTTTTAAAAACTTTAAAAGCAGATTATAAGCATGAATTAGTTGGAGAAA
>CBDUPT010000258.1:0-4419 GCA_965369165.1 uncultured Flavobacteriales bacterium
TCTGTATCAGTGTCACTTGTAAATATGTGACCTCTTTTTGAAAGCTCTTCTTTTAGTGGAGCATAATTTTCAATGATGCCGTTATGAATAATAGCTAATTCTGTTGATCCTGAGTAGTGTGGGTGTGCATTATTATCGTTTGGAGCACCATGTGTTGCCCATCTAGTATGCCCAATTCCAATACTACCTTTTTTGTTTTTGTCTGCTGCAAAATTTTCTAATTCAATAACTTTACCTTGTTTTTTGTAAAGATTAATTTCTCCATTGTCTATAATAGCGACACCAGAGCTATCATAACCTCTGTATTCTAATCGTTTTAACCCTTTAATTAAAATGGGATAAGCATCATTATTTCCTACGTAGGCTACAATTCCACACATAAGTTAAATTTTTGAATAAGTAATGTTGAGTTTTATTTTTACAGTAGTATTTTTTTCGGAAGTTAAAACAGACCTTCGAGTTGTGATTGAGCCTCCATTAGCAACAATGTATAGACCATAATCAACACCATTACCATATACTAAATCGTTAATATGGCGAGCGATGTTAAATCGGTATGTTTTGTCATCATCATCATAACTCCCTCCAAAATGAGTGATGCCTTCAAAAAAGTCGGGAAGAAAGAAATTATCCCCATTTTCATCTATTCCTACTAGAGAAATAGATTCTAAAGGAGTATCAAAACTTCCTTCTGTTCCGTTTTCAACCGTAACTACCAATTCAGCTTTATTAATAACAACAGCTCCATTATCGGCAATATTCTTAATGTTTGGGATTTCCAATTTTGTTTTAACACCTGCCATCGTAGAAACATATGTAATGGTTGTGTCTTTAGAAGGCGAGTTTGTTAAATGAGCTTCAACATCTGTCCCAGAATAATTATGAGCAAATCGACTATATTTTACAGCATCAGTATTAATAGTAAAATCATATTTTGAAGTATCATTATAGTAAATTGTTACTGTTGAAAGAGCAGAGTTCATGTTTAAAGAAACAACAGAACCTTGATTAGCAGACAAAGAAGTGTTGCTAACAGAGTCTGCGGTTGTAATATATAAACCTTTAATAAATTTAGTAAAATTGGTATTGTTATTAAGCTCTGTTGTATCATTTCCATCTAAAATAGTTTGTCCAAAACTATTGTTTAGAGTAATTCTTAGGTGTGGAGCTTTGTTTTCTCCATCAAAAGCAACATTTACACTGTCTTTTAAATTGGGGGTGAATGTAAGGTTTCCTATAGCTGTTGGTTTATAAGGAGTATATTGATTAGAATAATAGTCGTTGCTTTTATCTAGCACTGCATTTAATTCATAAACGTTAACTGTCATAGGTGATGCAGTATCACCATAAAGAGCTTCATAATCTAATGTAAGTACAACAGAATCTAAAACAGGTGTTGTTCCAAAGTCTAAATTTACTCCTGTAAGTAATACCTGAGTATAAATACTAGAAGACATAGGCCCAAAAATAGGGTCATTATATAGTCCTAATAAATTATAAATTGACAAATCTGATCTTAAAGAATCTTCTTGAACAACTTGAGTAGTTATTGAAAAAGTATCAACAAAGTTTATTGCTAAACCACCATCATCAAAGTCGGGGTCTAACTCACCATCCTTTTTACATGAAACAAACCCTATTAAAAAAAATATAGCGGAAAACCACAAAGCTTTCCGCGTATAAAAAGTTAAATTTTTTTCTATCATTTTCAATCTTGTAATACTTCAGTCTCTTCTAAAATTTCATCATAAAGCCCATCATAAGCCTTAACATATTCCTCCATATTTTGATAACCTAATTTAGGTTTATCAATGCTTTGGAAATGCTCTTCTAAATCTGGGTGAACATTTTCACTTGCTTTTATTACAGCGTCAGATATATCCATGGCTGCTTTGTTTAAACCAACAAAAGAGGTGTCTCCAAAACCAGACATATCTTCTTCTGAAATATTATCCATCATTGCTTTTTGAGCAAAGTTTTTGTTTAACGCAGGTTTAAACTCATTATTGTAAACAGAGAAAACTACTTTTGAATTTTCGAAAATAGGATCTTTCTTGTATGAAGTTTTAATGTATAAAGGGATTAAGCTAGTCATCCATCCATGACAATGAATTACATCTGGAACCCAACCTAATTTTTTAACCGTTTCTAAAACCCCTCTAGCAAAAAAGATTGCTCTTTCATCGTTATCTTTAAAGAACTTGCCCGTTTCTTTATCATTGAAAATAGCTTTTCGTTGGAAATAATCCTCGCTATCAATAAAATAAACTTGCATACGGGCTGCTTGAATTGAGGCAACCTTAATAATTAAAGGATGATCATTATCATTGATGATTAAATTCATTCCTGATAAACGAATAACTTCATGAAGTTGATTTCTTCTTTCGTTAATACACCCAAAACGAGGCATAAAAGTTCTTATTTCTTTACCACTTTCTTGAATGCCTTGTGGTAAATGTCTTCCAATATGTGATAATTCGTTTTCTTCTAGGTAAGGTGTAATTTCTTGGGAAATAAATAAAATCTTCTTCTTTTTCATATAGCCTGCCTTTAATTTAGTTTGCAAAGATACTATATTTTCAGCTGTTTGTCAAGTTTATTAATTCGTTTAGTGCTAATTATAAGTATATATGAGTAAATAAATTACTTATTTTGTGGAAAATTTGATAGTGAGATTATTATGCTAATAGTTAATACAATAGCAGAGTTGAAGGCTTATTTAAAGAATCAAAACAACAAATCAGTTGGGTTTGTACCTACAATGGGCGCTTTACACAAAGGACATGTTTCCTTAGTTGAACTTTCACAACAAAAATGTGACATTACTATTTGTAGCATTTTTGTTAATCCTATTCAGTTTAATAAACAAGACGACTTTACAAATTACCCTAAAACGTTAGATTCTGATTTAAAATATTTAGAGGCAGCAAAATGTGATGTTGTCTTTTGTCCTTCGGCTCAAGAGATGTACCCGAATAAAATGGAGAAAGATTTTGATTTTGGAATACTTTCATCTGTTATGGAAGGTGAACATCGCCCAGGACATTTTAATGGGGTAGCAATTGTTATTGAAAGATTTTTTGAAATTATAAATCCAGATTTTGCTTTTTTTGGAGAAAAAGATTTTCAACAATTAGCTATTGTCAAAGAGGTTGCAAAACAGATAGGAGCTAAAACTAAAATTATTGGTGCTCCCATCATTAGAGAAAAATCAGGTTTAGCTATGAGCTCAAGAAACTTAAGATTATCTGAAGATGAAAAAATTGCAGCGGCAAATATTAGTAACGAATTAAAATATATTACCTTAAACAAAACTGCTTTTAACCCTCAAGAACTTAAGGCAAATTATAGAGATAAAATTGATGCTAATCCATTTTTGAAAACGGAATATATTGAAATAGCAGATGGGAATACTTTGTTGCCAGTCATTAATTGGGATGATTCGGATTATCCTGTTGTTTTTACAGCGGTTAATGTGGGAGAGGTGAGGTTAATCGATAATATGACAATAAATAACTAATTTTGTTCTTTGAGATGCAAGTACAAGTAGTAAAATCAAAAATTCATCGAGTAAAGGTTACCGAGGCTGATTTAAATTATATTGGCAGCATTACTATTGATGAAAATTTAATGGAAGCTTCTAATATTATAGAAGGAGAAAAGGTTCAAATTGTTAACGTTAACAATGGAGAACGTATTGAAACCTATGTGATTAAAGGGGAAAAAGGATCAGGGGAAGTATGCCTTAATGGTCCTGCAGCAAGAAGAGTTGCCGTAAATGATATTGTTATAATCATTGCTTACGGAATTATGGATTTTGAAGAAGCTAAAACATTTAAACCAACTCTTATATTCCCAAATGAAACAACTAATCAATTAAAATAATTTATTTGAAAAAAAGTATAGCTACAATATTGAAAATTGTAATCCCATTAGGGATAGGGGTATACTTAACATGGTTTTTTATTTCAAGATTATCTGAAGTAGAATTAACAAACCTTAAAGAGGCTTTTTTACAAGCAGATTATATTTATTTGTCTTTAGGAATGTTAGTTATGTTGGTGAGCCATATGAGTAGATCTTACCGTTGGAAATATATGTTAGAACCTTTAGGCTATCAGCCCACTTTTTCTAAGATGTATCACAGTGTAATGATAGGTTACTTAATTAATTTAACCATTCCTCGTTCTGGAGAAGTCGCTAGAGCTGGGTATTATGCGAAATACGAGAAAGATGCATCATTCGACAAGGTATTTGGGACAATTATAGTTGAACGTATAATTGACATGTTGATGCTCGGAATAGTTATGATGGTTACATTTTACTTACAAAAAGATATTGAAGCCTTTAACCAAATTTCAGAAAGTGGCAAATCAGGGTCAAGTATTCGTTCTTGGGTTTATTTTGTTATTGGAGGAT
>CBDUPT010000259.1:0-4401 GCA_965369165.1 uncultured Flavobacteriales bacterium
GTACGAAGCAGTAGAATTAAGAGATAATGATAAAGGCACTTACATGGGTAAGGGTGTTTTAAAAGCTGTTCATAATATTAATACTGCAATTAATGAAGAGTTGAATGGAGCTTACATTGCTGATCAAACTTCTATTGATAACGCATTAATTGCATTAGATGGTACGCCAAACAAAGCTAACTTAGGAGCTAATGCAATTTTAGGTGTTTCTTTAGCTTGTGCAAGAGCTGCAGCTGAGGAATCAGGAATTCCATTATTTAAATATATTGGAGGGGTTAATGCTAACGTATTGCCAATTCCAATGATGAATATTTTGAATGGAGGTTCTCATGCTGATAATAAAATAGATATTCAAGAATTTATGGTGATGCCAGTTGGAGCTACTTCTTTTAGTGAAGGACTACAAATGGGAACGGAAGTTTTTCATCACTTAAAAGCGGTGTTAAAAGCTAAAGGTCATTCAACAAATGTTGGTGATGAAGGTGGATTTGCTCCAAACTTAGGTTCTAATGAAGAGGCAATTGAAACTGTATTAACAGCAATAGAAAAAGCAGGTTATAAGCCAGGAGATGATATGTACATCGCTTTAGATGCTGCAAGTTCTGAGTTTTACAATGCTGAATCTAAGATGTACGAATTCGAATCTACTGGAGTAAAAAAATCTTCTTCGGATATGGTTTCTTACTGGAAAGATTGGACCAATAAATACCCTATTTTATCTATCGAAGATGGATTAGATGAGGATGATTGGAGTGGTTGGGGAGAATTGACTGCAGCAATTGGAGATAAAGTTCAGATAGTTGGAGATGATTTATTTGTAACAAATACAGAAAGATTAAAAAGAGGAATTAAAGAGAAATCTGCTAACTCAATTTTGGTAAAGGTAAATCAAATAGGTTCTTTAACAGAAACAATTAATGCAGTTGATATGGCTAATAGAGCTTCATTTACTTCTGTAATGAGCCATCGTTCTGGAGAAACTGAGGATAACACTATTGCAGATTTAGCAGTAGCTTTAAATACTGGTCAAATTAAAACTGGTTCAGCTTCTCGTTCCGATAGAATGGCAAAGTACAATCAACTACTTCGTATTGAAGAAATGTTGGGTGCTTCGGCAATTTATTTAGGAAGAGATTTTAAGTTTTTGAAATAAAAAAAATGTCATCCTGAGCGGAGTCGAAGTAAATATTTTAATAAAAAAGCCTCATTTTAAAATGAGGCTTTTTTATTTTTAAAAATGTCTTGGAAAATTCACAACGTATCATTAAATTCGCAAGACTTCAATCTGAAGGGCTTTATTATTAACATTCAAAAAAAAGTATTACGAAAATGGCAGAAGTAGCAAAATTAGAGTTAGACGGAAAGGTTTATGAGTTTCCAGTTGTTGAAGGTTCTGAAAATGAAAAAGCAATTGATATTAGTAAATTGCGTGGAACCACTGGTTATATTACTATCGATCCAGGATTTAAAAATACAGGTTCTACAAAAAGTGGAATTACATTTTTAAATGGTGAAGAAGGAATTTTGCGATATAGAGGTTATCCAATTGAGCAGCTTGCTGAAAAAGCTGAGTTTTTGGAAGTAGCTTATTTGTTAATATATGGAGATTTACCTACTGCTGCTCAGTACGCAACTTTTAAAGAAAACATTACAAAACATACTTTGATTCATGAGGACATGAGATTGTTCTTTGAGGCATATCCCGCTAAAGCTCACCCTATGGGTATCTTAGCTGCTTCATTAAGCACACTTTCTACTTTTTACCCTGAATCACAAGACCCAAATAGAGCTCAAGAAGCGGTTGATTTAACAATAAAACGTTTAATCGCTAAGGTTCCTACATTGGCTGCGTGGGCATATAAAAATGCAATGCGTCATCCAGTAGTTTACCCTAACAATCAATTAGATTACTGTGAGAATTTCTTAAACATGATGTTCTCAATGCCAACTGATGAATATAAAGTTGATCCTGTTGTTTCTAAAGCATTAAACAAGTTATTAATCTTACATGCAGACCACGAGCAAAACTGTTCTACTGCAACTGTAAGAGTTGTTGGTTCATCTCAAGTAAACTTATATACTTCTATTGCAGCAGGAGTTTCTGCTTTATGGGGACCATTGCATGGTGGTGCTAATCAAGCAGTAATTGAAATGCTTGAAGCAATTAAAGCTGATGGTGGTGATTTAGATAAGTGGATTGCTAAAGCAAAAGATAAAGAAGATCCTTTCCGTTTAATGGGATTCGGACACAGAGTTTACAAAAACTTCGATCCAAGAGCTACAATAATTAAAAAAGCTGCTGATGATGTATTGTCTGCTTTAGGAGTTGATGATCCAGTATTAGATATTGCTAAAAAATTAGAGAAAGTTGCTTTAGAAGATGAGTATTTTGTAGCTAGAGGTTTATATCCAAATGTTGATTTCTATTCTGGTATTATTTACAGAGCTTTAGGAATTCCAACAGAAATGTTCACAGTAATGTTTGCATTAGGTCGTTTACCAGGTTGGATTTCTCAATGGAAAGAAATGATTGAAGATGGTGCTCCAATTGGAAGACCAAGACAAGTTTATACTGGTGCTACAAAAAGAGATTTTGTAGATATCGCTAACAGATAAAATCAAATTATTTTGATAAATGAACCCCGAAGAAATTCGGGGTTTTTTTTGTTAAAAACCATTCATAAAATTTCCTTCAAATCATCCAACTAATACATTAAATTTGATGCATGGATTTATTGCACGTTAAAAGAGTTTATAAAAGCTATGCCGATCATAAGGCATTGCATAACCTTTCGATTCACGTAAAGGAGCAAAGTATATTTGGTTTGTTAGGTCCTAATGGAGCTGGTAAAACAACACTTATTCGTATTATCAATCAAATTACAGGGCCAGATAAAGGGGAGATAATTTTTGGAAAAGAAAAATTGGCACCTAAACATATCTCTCAAATTGGGTATTTGCCTGAGGAAAGAGGTTTGTACAAAAAAATGAAGGTGGGCGAGCAAGCATTGTATTTGGCTCAATTAAAAGGAATGGATAAAGGAGAGGCTAAGTATAAGTTAAAGCAATGGTTCGAGAAGTTTGAGATTGATAGTTGGTGGGATAAGCGTATTGAAGAGCTTTCTAAAGGAATGGCGCAAAAAGTACAGTTTATTACAACTGTGTTGCATGAGCCTAAGTTGTTAATATTAGATGAGCCTTTTTCGGGTTTTGATCCTATCAATACCAATTTGATTAAAAAAGAAATTTTAGAGTTAAGAGAAAACGGTACAACCATAATATTTTCTACACATAATATGGAATCTGTAGAGGAAATTTGTGATGATATTGCTCTGATTAATAAATCAAAAAAGATATTAGATGGTAATGTAACTGAAATTAAAGAAGCATTTAAATCTAATGTGTTTGAAATAGTATTTGTAGGTAATATGATTGCTTTTACTAATGCTTTGTGGACTGCTTTTGAGTTGCTAGAAACTAAAAACGTAAATGGAAGAATGCATGTTAAGGTTAGAGCAAATAAACCGAGCGATATGAATGAATTGATCAAAACAATTGTTCAAGATGTTCAGATTATTTCGGTAAATGAAATTACACCAAGTATGAATGATATTTTTATTCAAAAGGTGCAAGAGGTTATGCCAGAGACACTTGCAGAAATAACAAGTGAAAATAACAATTAACAATTGTCAAAACACAAAAAATAATCTATGTCAACGAATAAACCTTATGATTTAGAAGAGAGAACTTTTCAATTTGCAAAGGCTGTTCGTTTAATGGTGAAAAATTTAAGTAAAACAACTGCTAATTTTGAAGATACTAAACAATTGGTTCGTTCTTCTGGTTCAGTTGGTGCTAACTATATTGAAGCGAATGAAGCTTTAAGTAAAAAAGATTTTTTGCATAGAGTTAAAATAAGTAGAAAAGAAGCTAAAGAAAGTGTGTATTGGTTAAGGTTAATTAATGAAACGAATAATATAGAAGATAAAAGTGAAATAAATAATCTATTACAGGAAGCAACAGAATTGAAAAAAATATTATCAGCTATCATCGAAAAATCAAAGTAGTATTTGGTTTTTTGTATTTTGGAATTTATTTGAGATTTGAAGTTTGTTTTTTGTGATCTGTTTTTAAAGATATATGAATAAAATAATTTTAATAATTAAAAGAGAGTACTTAACACGAGTAAAGAAAAAATCTTTTGTGATTATGACTTTGCTTGGGCCAATTTTAATGGCTGGTTTAATGTTGGTGCCAATTTGGTTGGCAACAAAAGATAAGGACTTGCAGCGTATAGAAGTGGTTGATGAAACTAAGGCTTTTATCAATCAATTTGAAAACACTAATGAGTTAGAATTTAAGCATGAGTTTAGGTCTATAGCTAAAGCTAAAGCAGCTTTG
>CBDUPT010000260.1:0-4394 GCA_965369165.1 uncultured Flavobacteriales bacterium
GAGAACAAGCGAAATTAGATTTATATTTAGGCACATATCCAATTACTCCTGCTTCAGATATTTTACATGAATTATCAAAACATAAAAACTTTAATGTGGTTTCGCTTCAAGCAGAAGATGAAATTGCAGGAATATGTTCAGCAATAGGAGCAAGTTTTGCTGGTAGTTTAGCTGTTACATCAACTTCTGGGCCAGGTTTGGCTTTAAAAGGCGAAGCAATAGGCTTGGCTATGATGACTGAATTACCCATTGTTGTTATTGATGTTCAAAGGGGAGGACCTTCTACTGGATTGCCAACTAAAACTGAGCAATCTGACCTATTACAAGCTGTTTATGGAAGAAATGGAGAAAGTCCTGTGATTGTAATTGCTGCAAGTACGCCAAGTAATTGTTTTGATTATGCTTATATGGCTGCAAAATTAGCTGTAGAACACATGACTCCTGTTATTTTATTAACAGATGGTTTTATTGCTAATGGAGCTGAACCATGGAAAATTAAATCAGTTGACGAAATGCCATCAATTACCACTCAATTTGTTAATAAAGAAGATGTTGATTGGCAAGCTTATAACAGAGATGAGGGTAAATTGAGCAGAAAATGGGCAATTCCTGGAATGAAAGGTTTTGAACATAGAATAGGAGGGCTAGAAAAACAAGAAAGTACGGGGAATGTTTCTTATGAACCTGATAATCATGAGGCAATGGTAAAAATTAGAGCTGAAAAAGTTGCTCGTGTTGCTAATTTTATTCCAGAGATTGAGGTAGATGGAGATGAAAATGCTGATTTATTAGTTGTTGGGTGGGGAGGAACTTTTGGAGGACTTCATACTGCAGTTGCTGAAATGCAAGCTAATGGAGAATCTGTTGCTCATGCACATTTTAATTACATTAATCCTTTACCGAAAAACACAAAAACAATTTTTGCTAAGTATAAAAAAATAGTGGTTTGTGAATTAAATAACGGTCAGTTTGTGAAATTATTAAGAAGTGAATTACCACAGTTTAATTACATGCAATACAATAAAATTCAAGGGTTACCTTTTTCTAAAGGAGAATTAATTACTGAATTTAAAAGAATAATAGAAGCTTAAGATATGGAGCATTTAGTGAAAGAAGAATTGACATTTAGAGATTTTGAAACTGATCAAGATGTACGTTGGTGTCCTGGTTGTGGAGATTATGCTATTCTTAAAGCAGTACAAAAAACTTTGCCAGAAATAGGTAAAGCTAAAGAAGATATTGTTTTTATATCAGGAATAGGTTGTTCTTCTAGGTTCCCATATTATGTAGAAACCTATGGGTTTCATACAATCCATGGTAGAGCACCTGCAGTTGCTACAGGTGTTAAATTAGCAAATCCTAAATTAAGTGTTTGGCAAGTTACTGGAGATGGGGATGCATTAGCAATTGGAGGTAATCATTATATTCATGCTTTAAGAAGGAATATTGATATTAATATTTTGTTGTTTAACAACGAGATTTATGGATTAACGAAAGGACAGTTTTCTCCGACATCTGAAACAGGGATAAAAACAAAGTCTTCACCACAAGGAACGGTAGATAGAGCTTTTAACCCTGGGAAATTAGCATTAGGAGCTGAAGCTAATTTTTTTGCAAGAGTAATAGATATTGAACCTAAAAAAATGGTTAATGTTTTTATTCAGGCTGAACAGCATAAAGGAACATCTTTAATTGAAATTTTACAAAACTGTATCATTTTTAATGACAAGGTTTTTGCTAATATTACAGCAAAAGATGTGAAATTGGATAGACAGCTTTGGTTGGAGCATGGTAAACCGATGATATTTGGAGCTGATCAAAACAAAGGAATAGTTTTAAATGGTTTGAAATTAGAAGTTGTTACTATTGGTGAAAATGGGATTACTGAAGCCGATATTTTAGTGCATGATGCCCATGAAGAAGATAGTACTTTACATACTATGCTTATTAATATGTCTGCACCAGATTTTCCTGTTGCTTTTGGAGTAATTAGAGAAGTTGCTACCAATTCTTTTGATGAAAATGTTTGGAACCAAATAGAAGAAACTAAAGTGGATGCGAAGTTTAATTCTGTTGATGAGCTAATGAATAGCGGTGTTACTTGGGAGATAGATTAAATCTTTATTCCAATAACAACCATTCGACTATCGCTCAGGGTAAACTCTGCTCTATATTCGTTTCATATCTTCACTCCTATTACGCAGACATCATCTACTTGCTCTAAGTTTCCTTTCCAGTTTTCAAAAGTTTCGTTGATACAATCATATTGTTCGGGCATTGTTTTATCTTGAATAGATAGTAAAAGTTCTCTAAATGCTTTGGCTTTAAATTTTTTACCTTTTTCTCCACCAAATTGGTCTACATAACCATCAGAGAATATATAAATAGTATCTCCTTTTTGTAGCTCAATTTTATGAGTGGTATATGGTTCTGGATTATCAAACTGGCCTATAGGTTGTTTGTTGGCTTTGGTTTCAATAATTGCTCCATTCCTTATTATCCATAATGGGTTATGTGCTCCAGCATATTTTAGCTCATTGCCCTTTAAAGAGCACAAAGCGATATCCATACCATCATTTACTTTATCCTCACTTTTTTCAAATTCAGCAATTACTAGTTCTCTTGTTTTCTAACACTTCTGTTTAATCCATTGTTGCATATCACACTTACCATTGCTCCAGGAACCCCATGCCCAGTACAATCAGCAGCAGCAAATAATATGGAGTCTTTTTTATGTTCTAACCAATAAAAATCACCAGCAACAATATCTTTAGGTTTATATAAAACAAAAGATTTTGGCAGATGTTCAGTTATTAATTTATCAGGAGGGAGGATGGCTTTTTGAATTCTTTTAGCATAATTTAAACTTGAAAGAATCTCATCATTTTTATGCTCAACTATTTCTTTTTGAGTTTTTAGCTCAACAGTTCTGGTATCCACCAAATCTTCTAATTTATTTTTTTGAATTTGAATAGCCTTAAGACGATACCTAAAGATAAGGTAAGTTATAAAAAGCCCAGTAATTATACATAGAATATAAAATAACCAAGTTCGATAAAAAGGAGGGGTTATAGTAAGTTTAAGTTTAAGCTCATTTGGAGACCATATCCCATCACTATTCGCACCTTGTATATGCAGCAAATACTCTCCATCTGTTAAACCGTTAAAAGAAATAAATCTTCTATTTCCAATTTCATTCCAGGTATCTGTAAACCCCTCTAGTTTATATCGATACTTGTTTTTCTCAACTAAGGAGTAATTTAAGAGGGCAAACTCAAAAGAAAAAATGTAATCTTTATAACTTAATGTTAGCTCATTAATATACTCTAGGGAGGTAGGTAAAACGCTATTTTTACCAATAGGAACAGTTTTGTTGAAAATTTGAAACCCTGTAAAAGCCAAAGTTCCATCTTCTGTTTTGGTATTAATACTATCAGGATGAAAATAATTAAAACCATTAATTCCTCCAAAGTACATAAATCCATTGTTGTCTTTATAATATGAGTTTGGTCTGAATTGATTACTTTGCAAGCCATCAGATTCAAAATATGTTTTGAAAGTTTTTGTGTCAGGAGTAAATTTATTTAACCCGTAAGATGTGCTTATCCATAAATTTCCATTATCATCTTCTAAAATGCCATATATTTCGTTGCTTGAAAGGCCATTTTTGGCGAAAAATTTGGTAAAAGTGCCGTCTTTATTGTAGAGATTAAGTCCATTTTGTGTTCCTATCCATATTCTACCTTTCATATCTTGGTATATACAGTTAACAAAATTACTACTCAATGAATTAAGGTTGTCAGGCTCGTTATAAAACTCTTTATAAAACTTATCAGTTTTAACATCAATAATATGAATCCCTTGACCAACATAGCCCACCCATATTTCTTTACCTATAATACGTAAAGTAGTTGCAGGCTCATTAACTAATTCTGCATATCCAGAATGAAAATAAGCTTTTAGCTGATTGTTTTTAAATGAATGAACTCCTTGATATGTTCCAGCCCAAATTTTATTTTTGGAATCCTTAACCATTGTTAGGCAATCATGGGTAACAGGGAAAGGGTAAAATTTTTCTTCAACAATATTAAACTTACAAAAACCACCCATTGAGGTTCCTATTATCAATTCGTTTTTGTTTAATGAATTAATAGACCGAATCCAAAGCCCTTGTTTTGGGTTTCTGTAATTGGGAGCTGGGTAAGACTTGAATGTTAATGATTTAGGGTTAAAAGCGTTGATATATCCTCCTTCAGTTCCAATCCAAATTATTGAATCTGTTTTATAAAAAGTGTTTATGATTTTATCAGATAGACCATTTTGATTGTTTGGTTTTATTGCTTTGAATTTTTTTTCGTTAGGGTTATAAATTGAACAGCCACCTGTTTCTGTTC
>CBDUPT010000261.1:0-4377 GCA_965369165.1 uncultured Flavobacteriales bacterium
CGAGTTAACCCTATTTGCAATGATACTACTACCTGTAAGTGGTGTTATAATCGGTCAATTAGGCAAAAGTTTAAGACGGTCTTCTACTAAGGTTCAAGAAATGGTAGGAAACATATTGTCTAGCATCGAAGAAACTCTTGGAGGACTTAGAATTATTAAAGCTTTTAATGCAGAAACTCATATCAAAAATAAATTCAATAATATAAATGAGCAACACACCAAGTTAACTTTAAAAATGGCTCGTAAAAGAGATGCTGCAGCTCCACTTAGTGAGTTTATGGGGATAACTGTTATGGTTATCTTGGTATTCTACGGTGGTAATTTAGTTTTAGAAGGAGACTCTAATTTTAGTGGTAGTGAATTTATGGCTTATATTATTTTGTTTGCCAGATTGCTTACTCCTGTTAAGGCATTCTCTACTGCTTATGCAATTGTGTTAAAAGGTGCTGCTTCAGCTGATAGACTTGAAGAAGTTTTGCAAGCTAAAAATGACATTACAGATTCTGCAACTCCACAAAAAGTAAGTGAATTTTCTAAAGCTATTACTTATAAAGACGTTGAGTTTGCATACGAAGAAAAAACAGTTTTAAATGGTATTAACATTACCATCAATAAAGGTAAAACTATTGCACTTGTTGGCGAGTCTGGTGGTGGAAAATCAACTCTGGCAGATTTACTCCCACGGTTTTATGACATCCATAAAGGAGAAATTCTTATTGATGGTGTAAACATAAAAGAAATAGGGCTAAATAATCTCCGAGACTTAATGGGAATTGTTACGCAAGAATCTATTTTGTTTAATGACTCTATCATTAATAACATTACTTTAGGAACAGAAAATGTAACCAAAGAGCAAGTTATTGAAGCAGCAAAAATTGCAAATGCTCATGATTTTATCATGCAAATGGAAAAAGGATATGAGACTAGTATTGGTGATAGAGGAGGGAAATTATCTGGTGGACAAAGACAACGAATTAGTATTGCCCGTGCAGTATTAAAAAACCCGCCTATTTTAATCTTAGATGAGGCTACTTCTGCTTTAGATACTGAATCAGAAAAATTAGTTCAAGATGCCTTATTTAAATTAATGCAAAACAGAACATCTATTGTTATTGCACATAGATTATCAACCATACAGCATGCTGATGAGATTTTAGTATTACAGCAGGGGGAGATTGTTGAGCGAGGTACGCATTCTGAGTTACTAGCTCAATCAGGAGTTTATAAAAAGCTATCTGATTTACAAACTTTTGCGAGTTAAACTAAAGTTTTCATTAACTTATTTATAGAAAAAATTAACACACCCCAAAATTCTAATCCGAAATAAATTCGGAAGAATTTTTGCCCCTCTCAAGAGGGGAATCTTTTTTTTTGTACTTTTAAAATTCCTAACTAAAATAAACACTTATGAAAAAATTAGTAGCACTTTTAAGCATCTTTACTTTTGTTTTATTTTTAACTTCTTGCGGTGGTGAAGAGCCAGTTGAGGAAGTAATTGAAGAAGTTGTTGTTGATGATCCAAATGCTGAAATCACAGCTGCCGATACAAGTTCTACAGGTGTTTATCAAGAAGAAGTTAGTGAAGAACCTCAAAGTTTACAAGAAGCTATGCAAGGTTCTAACTCTGAACCAGAAGTTGAGGAAGGTGGTATGAGTTTTTGTGATTGTGTGAAAAAGAACAAAGAATTACAAGACATTATGATGGGAGAGAATACTTCTGATGAAGATTTTGATAAAGCTATGGCAGATATTGAAGCTATGAAAACTGGAGAATGTAAAATTATGTTTGCTGCTAAGCAAAACACCATGGATGAGAAAAAAGCTCATGAGCGTAAAGTTAGAAGGTGTTTAAGCAAATAGCACTTCAAAATTTAGATAGATGAAAGAATTCAACCCTCCTTTATCTGAAAGAAATACTACAGAACTAATCATTATTGCATTTAGCTCGACTGATGAGTGGCAAAAGGGAGCTATCCTAAAGGCAAAATCAATTTTAAAAAATAGAGGTTTATCTAAAAAAGAACAAGTAAAACTATTTGAAGAAATCACAAAACTAAAACAAGGTGGTTGGAAAATAGAAATGGAAAGAAGAGCAATAGAAGATTACTCTTTAATTGAAATGGTATTTATGTTCCTTAACATTTTCAGAACTATTTTTCAAGATTGGACACTCAGAAAAGAAGGTTATGTATTAAAAGCTAAACGTAGACTCCAAATAATTTTTTTATCTATTATATTTTTCGGTCTACTTTTCTCTTGGGTTATTATTAATCCTGATAATCTTGAACAAAAAAGAATAGACGAAATTAAATCTCATGACATTACTGATTGGAAAAAAGAGCATGGCTACGAATAAAACTGCTCACTAAAATTAACCAAGTACAATTCTTTTTTAGCTCTGGTAATTGCGGTATATAGCCATCGTAAATATTCTACATTTATCATTTCATCCGTTAAATAACCCTGATCTACAAAAACTGCATCCCATTGTCCACCCTGCGATTTATGACAAGTTATTGCATAAGCAAACTTAACTTGTAAAGCTTGGTAATAAGGGTTTTTACGAATTAATTCGTTTCTTTTTTTACGATTAGGTTCATAGCTGTAATCATCTGAAACAGCATCATATAATGCTCTAAACCTTTCACTAGACAGAGAAGGAGAATCACTTAAAATACTTTCCATTAAAATTTTTACTTCCAAATTGGGTTCATTCGGATAGTCTATCATTCTAATAGTAATATTAGCAAACCGGAAACCATACATTTCTTCTTCTCCACTAATTTTTAGTATTTCTACTATATCGCCATTGGCAATAAACCCAGCTTTGGATGCATCATCCAACCAAAAATAATTGTTCTTTACCACCATCATAAAATCGCCCGAAGCAATTTCATCTTCCATCCACCTAATTCGTGAACGTATCTGTAAGTTAAACAAATTAGCACGTTTATTACTTCTGGTAATTACCATTACATTATCATCGCCAAACTTACCATAAGCACTATCTAATTCATCTTCTAATTCAATTCCGTTTATTGTTTTTACATCTGACTTGTTTACACTTTTAAACAAAGGCAAATCCATTTTTTTTGAATAAATTTTATTTCTTAAAAATGTGGCATTGGTTAATATTTCAGAATCTCCAGCCTGCCTAACTACTTCGCTTAATTCATTAAATTCAATATTTAAACGATATGAATGATATAAAAAATCTTCATCCAAGGCAGGGCTTAACTCCATACCAACTGGAGGCAATTGAGCTGTATCTCCAATTAAAACTAACTTACAATTGATACCTGAAAAAACATATTCTAACAAATCATCCAACAAACTTTTTTGCTCCCCCCAGCTTGAAGAAGTTAAACCTCCACTATCGCTAATCATACTTGCTTCATCAACTAAAAAAATAGTGTTTTGAAACTTATTTTGTTTAATGCTAAATCTGGTATAACCATCTCCTCCACTTCGTAATTGGTAAATCATTTTATGAATGGTAAAAGCTGGTTTGTTAGAATAATTAGATAATACTTTTGCAGCCCTTCCTGTTGGTGCTAACAATACAGAATCGTAATTAATATCAGGCAACGTTTTTACTAAAGCGCCAACCAAAGAAGTTTTTCCTTTAAAACAAAAAGATGCTTCTGCATTTTTAAGAAAATAAAATCCGTTAACTCACCTATTACAGCTAACTGATTTTTAGTAGGCTGAAAACCAAAGTTTTTTAATAATGATTTGTAAAAGAGGTTTTGCATATTTTCAGTTCACCAAGTTAACCTTTAATGAACAAAATCTTCCTTTTGTTAATTAATAAATGTTTTTATAATATTAAATTTTCAAATTGAGTTATTATAGCATAAAAAAAATTGTAGATTTGTGATGCTTAGATTAAAATGTAATTTATGAAAATAGGAATTCAATTAGGTTTAGTAGCATTATCTATATTTATAGGCTACTTAATATGGGATAGTATTGAGAGTAAAATTGTTTTAACTGAAACTGTTGAAACTAGAAACAAAGTTGTTCAAGCTAAATTAGAACAAATTAGAGATGCTCAAGTTGAATATAAAAAAGTTAGAGGAGAATATGCTAACTCTTTTGAGAAATTAGCAGATTTTTTAACTAACGACTCTGTTGTACAAGTAAAAATGGAGGGTGAAGTACCTGATAGTTTATTAGGACAAGAAGCAAAAGCTTTAGAATTAGGCATTATTACTAGAGATACAACAAAAATACCCGTAAGAAGCATTCTTTTTACTGATAATTTTGATGCTATAGTTGATTCTATGCCTTACGTTCCATTTGCTGGAGGTAAAACATTTTCAATAAATGCAGGTGAAGTTGAAAAAGGAAAGGTAAATGTTAAAGTATTTGCTG
>CBDUPT010000262.1:0-4359 GCA_965369165.1 uncultured Flavobacteriales bacterium
GTCCAAAATAACTCACAAAGACGGGCACCAAATTAAAAATACGATATAGGAAATAAACAACTACCACTAAAAAATAGATTATCATGATCGACTTAAATGCGGTCGCAATCAAACCAATCCCTATGTGAAAAAACACAAAGAACAATGGGTGATTTGCTATTTTGGTAGTATTTAAAATTGTTGATTTATTCTAGCCCATCTTACAATCACTTTAAACACATTAGCACAAAAGATATGCTAGCTAAAAAATTTCAGATGTTTAGCCGAATTAGCCGAGATGTTTTTGCAGAAATCCGTGATGATGGCTTTGATGAAGTAAGCAAGTTTTTTGGAAATTCTGTTGGGTTGGTTGAATCTCGAAAAGGAAAATTATATGGAAATGAAAAAATTAAAAAAGAAATACAAGAGGTATTACAGCCTTTAGATATTATTTTAGAAAAAACACCTTTTAGATTAACTGACAAACTAATTCCAGGACATTTTGGACATGTTGCTATTTGGGTGGGGAACCCAAAAGAATTAAAAGAAAAAGGGCTTTGGGAACACGAAGTTGTTATTCCTTACCATAACCAAATATCTCCAGATGGAAGTGAAGAAAGTAAAGATGGCTATCAAATTGTTGAAGCTTTACGAGAAGGGGTAAAACTAAGCTCCTTAGAAGAGTTTATGAATATTGATGACATTGCTATTCTTCGCCCTAAGTTTGGCGATAATGTAAGTGAAAAAGAAAAGGAATCGTTACTGCTAGCTTTTAGACAATTAGGTAAAGAGTATGATTTTAATTTTGATGTCAATACTACCGAAAAAATAGTTTGCTCTGAGCTGGCTTATGTTTGCTTTCCGCAGATAGATTGGCCCACCGAAAAAACAGCCGGAAGGCATACCATTAGCCCAGATAATGTTGCCAACTTATGTTGGAAAGGAATACCTTTAGAACTGGTCACTTTTTACCATGATGGTAAAAAATGTAAAGAAGAAAATCAGTTGGCTATTATGAAAGAGTTGATGACTGAAGATGAATAGAAGGTATTATTTCATAAATATATCTGTGATTATATTGAATCTTTTTTCTCTAGGTGTTGCTATAGAAAATATAAGTAACCGAATTATTGCGCCTGCTGATGCATATGAATATTCTGACACTTTCTTATACTCTTTTTTATTTACATCTACACTTGGATTATTTAGCTGTATAATAGCATTAAATAAAATCAATAAAGCTCCATTGTTTTGGAGCTTATTGGGGATTTGTTGTTTTTTGTATTACTTAGCTGTCGAATGGATCTATATCTAATGCTTCAACAAATGTGCTTTAGAACTATTTTTACAACCAAATTGAAAATTATAATCAATTAATCTTTTCATAAATCATTTCCACAGTTGTTTCAACCTCTTTAAATCCAAATTTTTTATTAATATGAACCATTGGTAAATTATCAGAAAAACAATCCGTTTTTATAAACTCAACCGAAGGAAATTCTTTCTTTAAATAATCATAAACATATGCTTTCATCCAAGATGATAAACCAAAACCTCTATATTCTTTTAAAACTCCTGTCATATATTGATTAACATATTTAGGGTTTTCTTTTTTAAATAATACGATTGACATTCCAATCAACTTATTTTTGTCATTTCTCAATAACAAATGATATAAATTATTCTTCCATTGCTTATGTGTTAATACAATCTCTTTAACATTTTCTTCTGTCTCTTTAAATACTTGATGTACATTTTTTCTTTGCATATCATTTAAAAGAACGGTCATTAATTCTGCTATCTCTTTAAATTCATTGCCTTGAAGTTCTTGATTTAACTCAACAGATAGATTATATTTTTTGGGAGTTTCTTTTGCTATTATGTCTGTTATTAGTTTATCATTGACATTTTGAATTTCCAATTCAAACCAAGAGTCTTTATTTCCTAAACTAAAGCTTTGACTTTTAAATAGCTCTAAAACAACAGCATCGCTAACATTTATTTTAAGTTTTTTTGAATCCTTTTTACAAAATTCAATCAATTCCTTTAATTGAAGTTCAAACTCTTTAATGATACTGTTTTCTAAAAACAGAATTCTAATTTCTATAATTTCTTCAGGTAGATTTTTGTTTAATAAAAAAGTATTAAATAAACCTACAACTTTTTTATTTTGTAAAAGAAGGTTTCTTTTAAAATCAAATCTACTAGTTAAAGAAGCCATCGCTAATTCTTTAAATCTCTTAAAATCCTCTATCTCTTCAAGCGAATGTTTTTGATTATACATTTTCTGAAACTCAAAATAACTCTCCCAAATTTTATCTTCAGCACTAAGACTTTCTAATGTAATTATTTGATTCATTCTTGTTTAATGCTTCAACAAGTGCGCTTTAGAGCTATTTTTCCAACCTGCTTGGCTTTCATAATCTACATAGTAAATTTTTAAATCTGCTTGACTTTCATAATCCACATAATACACTTTTTTATCTGCTTGGCTTTCATAATCAACTGAATACCAAAGCCCATCTTTTCTGGCTTGGCTTTCATATTTTACATGGAATACTTTTAAATCGCATTGCGATTCGTACTTCACCACATAAACTTTAATATCTGCTTGGCTTTCGTACTTTACTTTATACACTTTTTGGGCATTTACATTAGTTGTAGAAAATAAAAATGCAATAGCTGTTACAGTTAAAATAGATAATAATTTTTTCATGGTTTTTATTTTTAAAATTTTAAAGTCTCCCTTTGAAGGGAGATTTAGAGGGGTGTGTAACACACAAAAATCAAGCCTCTTTTTCCCAAAATCGAGCAATGTCAACTTCATCAGAAAGAGCTTCATTAGCTAACAATAAACTTACTAATTTATTCGCAAAATAAGGCGCTATCATTACTCCTTTGGTTCCCATACCATTAAACACTGCTAATTGCTTTATTTCTGGATGTACTCCAATTAAAGGTCGCCTATCTAAAACTGTTGGTCTAACTCCTGCTTTATGTTCAACTACTTCTATCTCATCATTAATAAACTTATTCGCTTTACCTAACAACAATTCTTTTGCTCCCTCGGTTGTTTCTTCATCTAAATCATTCCAATTATAAGTAGCTCCTAACTTATAATTTTCACCATAGGGCAAAACAAAAATACCTTTATTGATGGCAGCATCTAATTTTAAATTTTTAAACTTTACCGTTAACACTTCTCCTTTGGTAAGTTTAAATGGTAACCATTTAAAATAAGGATTGTTTATGGTTTGATATCCTTCACAAAAAATAAGTTGAGTTGCTTCATATCTTCCCCATTGCACACCATTTTCAGTCAATTTTAAATCATCATAATTAAACTTTAAAGCAACAAAGCTTTTATGTTGAATAAGGTAATTTTTAAAAGCTGCTAACCATTTTGCTGTTTGTAAGTATCCCGAATTTAACGTTTTAGCAGCTCCAAAAGGGTGTTTTAAATAGTCTGCATTAAACGGATGTTCTATTTTATGATTGAGCCAGTCAAACAAATGTGGTTCGTTACACTTTTGCTTCCAAAATTGTTGTTCTTGTTCATCAATAAACAATTTATAAATGGGTAAATCAAAATAAAACTGGTCGTTAAACAATTTTTCTTGATTTTGATAAAAATCTTTAGCTGATTGATGTAATTCATCAATTTTCCAGCTTTTGGTTAATCGTTTAAAAACAATTGGGTTACACATTCCTGCCGCTACTTTTGACGAGGTAGATTCTTTACCTTCATCTATTACAATTACTTTTTTCCCTTGTTCTATAAGCTTAAATGCTAAAACAGAACCTGCCAAACCTTGCCCAACAATTATGTAATCTACTTTAATCATCACAACAAAAATAGCTATTCCTTTTATGGAAATTAAAGTTTACTATCATCTAACCCACAGATTGGTAGTAATGAGATGCAAGCGAGTGCGTTTTAAGTGAATAATAGTAACTGTAAAACCACAATTTTACCAATTTGCACCCCAAATTTATTTTTGGGGTGTTTTTGTTTGTTTTGTTTTAATTTTCAATATTATATTTGTCTTTGTAGATTAATAACACTCCTTTTATTCTGAATTTTAACATAAAATCGATTAAAATGTAACCGTTTGTCAAATTAGGGCGTTAAATAATACAACAACTGTTCTTTTACTTACTTAAAACTCCCTAACTATGAAAACACTCTACTCATTACTCAAAAACTTATGGCTAGTTTTCTTGTTTTTACCTTTACTAATTAGCCAAAAAGCCTTAGCAACTCATGCACAAAGTGCAGATATTACTTATCAATGCTTAGGAAATAATCAATATCAAATTTCAGTTTCTTTTTATAGAGATTGTTCTGGGGCTAATGCACCAAACACTAATAACATTAGT
>CBDUPT010000263.1:0-4341 GCA_965369165.1 uncultured Flavobacteriales bacterium
TGGAATGCATTCAGTTAGCGCTTGGGCTAAATATAATCTAGATCCACAAGCTACTAATGATAGTATTGTAAATATGCAAGTTGAAAATAAACTTCAACAAAACTATGATATGGCAATGTTAGAAGTTTTATCACCAACTTCTAATTGCCATCTAACATCCACTGAAATGGTGAGTGTAGCTGTTCAGTTTTTAGGTTGTGATTCACTTGCTGCGGGAACAAATGTGAATTTAGAATTTCAGCTAAATGCAGGACCTGTAGTTAACGAAATGGTTACACTTTCTAATACTTTATATGCCGAAGATACACTTTACTACACATTTACAAATACAGTAGATTTAAGTGCTAATGGAACCCATAATTTAGATGTTTGGTCAGCATACAGTACAGATGTTATTAACACTAATGACTCTTTATTTGGATTTTCAATAAAACACCCTTTTGTGCTTTTTGATACCGACACAGTAACATTTGAAAACAATACAGCTGTATTAGATACAACAATTTTATGGGATAACATTGAATCTGAGGCAAGCGTATCAAATGCATCTTCTTCAACTGGGAGCTATGCTTTACGTCTTACAGGAGGAGATCCAATAAACTCAGGAATTACTCCAGATTTAGATACAACTAATTTTTGGCAACACAACATGGAGTTTGCATCTTTTGCAAAGTTTTGTGTAGATGCTACAGGCTGGACAGGAACATGGATGCAATTTGATTTAAGACAAACAATGTCTAAAGTTTATTCAGTTCAGTTTGGGCAACCAATTCCTCAAGCAAGTAGCTTAAGAGTTGTCGTTAATGGCAATCAAATTGGAGGAACATATAATCCTACAACTGAAACTAACGATCCATTTACAACTCAATTTGCTGATTTAAGTGCATATGCTGGAACTCAATTTGAGGTTGTTTTTGAAAGTAGAATGGGCTTTAGTGAAGCAGCTGACCCTACTTCATCATTCCCTTTTAATAGTGAGGGAGATAATGCATACATTGATAATATTTTATTTTCTCAATCTCCTTTAAGTGTTGAAGATGTTGAGATAGTTGAAAATGTAAAGGTTTATCCAAATCCAAATAAAGGTAAATTTGAAATAGCATTTACATCTAGCAATAATCAAAATGGGGTTATAGAAATTTTTGATGTATTGGGGAATTTGGTTCATCTTCAAAAAGAAGAATATAGCACAGGTTATAACAAGGTTCAATTAGATATATCAACTTACCCTAATAGTATATATATTGTTAGATTAACTTCTGAAAAAGGAAGTTATACAACAAGGGTATTGAAGAATTAAAAAAAAGCCTGACTTAGTCAGGCTTTTTTATTCAAATTCAGCTAATTTTTTAAAAATTTCATCATGAAAAGTGACTAATTCTTTTGGAGGGTAGTATAAATTTTTACCCCAAACTATTTTGTTGATAGAGTTTTGCCCAATTCTTACATCTATATAATAGGTAATATTTCCTGGTTCATTAATATCAACTCCATCTAATCCGAGCTTTTCTATTTCTTCAAGAAAATAATGTAAATCAACTTTGTCTAGATCTTTATAAAAATATTCGCGGTCATATTTATAATCATATTTATAAACCTTACCATTTTCATTAAGTATAAACTCTGTTACTTCGCCTGTAAAACCACCACTTTTACCGATAGCATATCGTTTACCATGATTGTTATCTTTGTTTAATGTTTCATTAGAGACACAAGAAAGACAGCATAAAATGATTAATGAATAAAAAAGTGATTTCATTTTGTGAAATTAAGATAAAAGCTGCATCTATATAATAAATAATAAAATTTTACAGTTATATAAATGTACTAACCTTAAATACTTACTGCTATGACACACTTTAAAAACACAAACAAAAAGCTAGAAAAATTAAGAGGAATATTTTTTCAAGTAGGATTAATTGTTGCCGGAGGATTAACTTTAGTTGCTTTCGAATGGACATCTCCTATTTATCTTGCAGACCTACCAACTCCAGATGTTGCAGTTGAAGAACCTTGGGAACTGCCTCCAATCTTTCCAGAAAAAGAAGAGGTTGAAAAACCAAAAGTAAAGCATGAAGCTAAACCTAAGTTAAATCCCGATAAATTTGATATAGTTAAGAATGATCATAAAGATGAAATAGATAAAAAGGAGAAAAAGAAAGTAGAGCCAAAGTTTGATCCTAGAGATTTTAAAGAGCCAGATGTAAAAGAACCTAGTGATGATCCATTTATTATTGTTGAGCAAATGCCTAGTTTACCTGGAGGGATAAATAAATATTTAAGTAACAACATTAAGTACCCTAAAAAAGCGAAGCAAATAGATGCAGAAGGAATCGTGTATTTACAATTTGTAGTAAATAAAAAAGGGGAAATAAAAAATGTAAAAGTTTTAAGAGGGGTAAATAAGTGGTTGGATGATGAAGCTGTAAGAGTTGTAAAGGCAATGCCAAATTGGTCACCAGGAAAACAGAGAGGAAAAGCAGTAAGTGTGCTATATAATCTTCCAATAAATTTCCAATTGAATTAATAACATTTTAGAATAAAAAAGCCCGAGATTAAATCAATCTCGGGCTTTTTTATTGTTTTGTTTCTTATAAACTCTTAGTTCTTCCTCCATCAACAGGAACGTTAATTCCATTAATATAACTTGCGGCAGGTGAAGCTAAAAATGCAACAGCATTTGCTACCTCTTCTGGTTGAGCTATACGTTTCATTGGCACTTGATTTGCCATATTTTGCTTAATTGCATCAGCGCTATCGCCAGTTTTAGCAGCTTTGTTTTCAATAATAGATTTTAAACGAACAGTATCAGTAGCACCAGGTAAAACATTGTTTACTGTAATACCAAATTCACCTAATTCGTTAGCTAATGTTTTACTCCAATTAGCAACAGCACCTCTAATTGTGTTAGATACACCTAATCCGTTTAGAGGTTGTTTTACCGAAGTAGAAATGATATTAATAATTCTACCGTATCCACTTTCTTTCATTCCTTCTTTAACTGCTTGCATTAATATATGATTACATATTAAGTGGTTAGAAAAGGTATGGATGAACTCATCTGTTTTGGCATTTTCAATTGGTCCACCAGCTGGTCCACCAGTATTATTTATTAAGATATTAACCTTTGTATCGTTAATTTCAATATACTCTTCTAATACAAGTTTTAAGTGAGACGGAACAGAGAAGTCAGCCTTAATATAGTGATGCTCTTGACCTTTAGAAGTGTCTAATTCTTTTCTAACATCAACCAATTTTTGTTCATTTCTAGCAATTAAAATAATGTTGGCTCCTAGAGTAGCTAACTCTATTGCTATAGCTCTTCCAATTCCTTGTGTACTACCACAAACAATGGCATTTTTGCCGGTTAAATCTAAATTCATATTTCTGGATTTTGAATAGCAAATGTAGTTTATTTTGCTAACAATCTAAACCCATTGCCATGAACGTTAATTATTTCTATAGTAGAATCAGATTTTAATCGTTTACGAAGCTTGGTTATAAATACATCCATACTTCTTGTGGTAAAGTAGTTGTTGTCTTCCCAAATATTATTTAAGGCCATTTCTCGAGAAACCACATTGTTTTTATTCTCGCAGAGCAACTGTAGGAGTTTTGCTTCTTTAGGTGAAAGCTTTTGAACGGTTTCTTTATCTTTTAATTCTCGGGAGTTACTATTAAAACTGAATTTACCTATCTCAAAAAGAGTTTCTTGTTTAATTGTTTTTTGGTTACGATTTAATATAGCTTTTATTTTAAGTAATAGTACTTCAGTATCAAATGGTTTGGTAATGTAATCATCACCTCCAATTTGATAACCTTCAATCATATCATGTTTTTGTGTTTTTGCAGTTAAAAATAGAATTGGAGTTTGAGTATTAAAAATTCTTATTTCTTTGGCAAGAGTAAAGCCATCCATTTCGGGCATCATTACATCAAAAATGCAAATATCAAAATCACATTGTTTAAATGCATTTAAACCTAATTTCCCATTAGCACAATGAGTTACTACATATTGATTTAATTCTAGGTAGTTTTTTAGAACTACTCCAAAATTCTCTTCATCTTCAACTAATAATAGGTGTATTTTTTCTTTCATTTATTGAGGGATGCTTATAATAACAGTTGTTCCTGAATTTAATTTAGATTGAATAGCAATTGTTCCTTGATGTGCTTCAATAATAGCTTTAACATAACTTAATCCAATTCCAAATCCTTTTACATTATGGATGTTTCCTGTTTGGACTCTATAAAACTTATCAAACACTTTTTTTTGAGTTTCTTTACTCATGCCAATACCCTTATCACTAATATTGAATAAAATTTCGTTGTTTTTTAGTT
>CBDUPT010000264.1:0-4324 GCA_965369165.1 uncultured Flavobacteriales bacterium
GGTGTTTGTTCCAAAACCATCCATTTCAGTTAATAACTGATTTAAGGTGTTTTCTCTTTCATCATTAGATCCCTGAGCTGTTCCTTTTCCTCTTGCTCTACCAATAGCATCAATTTCATCGATAAAGATAATCGAAGGAGCTTTATCTTTTGCTTGTTTAAATAAATCTCTAACTCTAGATGCACCAACTCCAACAAACATTTCAACAAAATCAGAACCAGATAATGAATAGAAAGGAACTTTAGCTTCTCCTGCAACAGCTCTTGCTAATAATGTTTTACCCGTTCCTGGAGGGCCAACTAATAAAGCTCCTCTAGGTATTTTAGCTCCTATACTAGTATATTTTTGAGGTTTTTTTAAGAAATCAACAATTTCTTGAACTTCTTCTTTAGCACCTTCTAATCCAGCAACATCTTCAAATGTAGTTTTTGTAGCATTTTCTTTATCAAATAATTGTGCTTTAGATTTTCCAATGCTAAATATTTGACCAGCTCCACCAGCTCCACCAGACATTCTTTTCATTAAAAACATCCAAACTACTACAATTAAAATAATAGGAAGTAGTAACCCAAGAAGTCCTCCAAACCAATCTTCTTCTGTAGTAACTTTGTATTTTAAATGATGTTCGCTGTTAGCATATCTCTTTAGTTCTTCATAAAAACCATCTTGAGATAAAAATTCAAAAGAAAAGTGTGGACCTCTGTTTGGACTTGTAGAAATAAGAGGACTTTTAATTTTCTTTTTATATTCATCTAATTGAACTGCTTCATCAGTTAAAGTAACTCTTGCAATGTTTTTGTTTTTTACAACAACTACATATTCGACATGGTTGTTTTCAACCATGTCTTCAAATTCTTTTTCAGTAATATTAGATGACCCACCATCAAAGTTAAATAGTTGTAATCCAATTATAGCAACACCAATTATTGCATAAATCCAATAATAGTTGGTTGGTTTTTTAGAACCACCAGTACCTCTATTTGTTGGGTTAAACTTTTGCTTTTGTTTTGTTTTTTTTTGTTCTTCAGCCATTTCTTCTTATTCCTCTATTTTACTAATTTTTGCATCAGCCCATAAACCCTCTAAATTATAAAATTCTCGAGCTTCCTCTTGAAATATATGAACTACTGTATTTACATAATCTAAAATAATCCATTCAGCATTCCCAAAACCTTCAGCATGCCATGGTGATTCAGATAATGTTTCCTTTAATTCTTTTTTAACAGATGCTGCTAAAGCGTTTACTTGTGTGTTAGAGTTACCTGTGCATACTAAAAAGTAATCACAAACAGCATTCTCAACACCAGTTAAATCTATGCAAACAATGTTTTCTCCTTTTACGTTTTGTAATCCTTTAATCGCAACATCTAAAATTAATTGCGATTCTTTAACTTCTTTTGTTTTACCCATTCAGTTTTTATGGTTTTAATCTCTGCAAAATAACGAAATATCTATGATGTAGCTTATTTTATTTTAAACATTTCAATTAAACTTTTTAATGGATATTTTTGGAAATAATGAACCAAAGATTAATTATAGGGAATAAAATACTAAAATTATCAGAAGTAGATTCTACTAATCGTTATTTAAAAGAATTGATAATTAACAGTAATCAAGCTGAAGGAGTTGTTGTAATTACAAATAGTCAAACTAATGGGGTTGGACAAAGGGGGAATGTTTGGTGTAGTGAAATGAACAAGAATATTACGTTTTCAATATTACTAAAACCTAAGATTGATGTTAGAAAACAATTTGAATTAACTCAAGTAATATCATTGGCAATAATCAATTTTTTTAATTCAATCGGAATTAAAGGGACTATAAAGTGGCCAAATGATATATTTATTGATAATGAAAAAGTGGGAGGGATGTTAATTGAGAATACTATTAGAGAAGGTAAAATAATAGATTCGATTATTGGTGTGGGATTAAATATAAATCAGACTGAATTCCCTAAAAATATAGTTAATGCAAGTTCATTAAAATTAAAAACGGATTTGCACTACAATTTAGAAAACATTTTAGAAGAGCTTTTAAACTTTATTGATAAAGAATATTTAGCGTATAAAACAAATTTAAAGAAGCAACTACATTCTGATTATCTAGATAATTTATTTCGATTTAATGAATTAAATTACTTTGAAATTAAAGGTGAAAAAATAGAAGCTATAATTACAGGTATTGATGAATCCGGCAAATTAATTCTTAACATTAATAATTTAAAACAATCATTTGATTTAAAGGAGGTTAAATTTTTATTCTAAATCAGCCAAAGCATCAATATCCATACTTTTAGCAATATCTTTTAAAGTTTGAGTTCCATCTTGATTATCTCCTTCAATAGTTAGTAAAAAACGATCACCTATACCTAAAGCAATACTAGCTTTATTACTTTTTTTCTTGTAAGATTCCCAACCATTAATATGGTCTCCAAAAGAAATGCTTTGAGCAAATTCTTCGCTAGTATCAATTTTAAATCCACTAGCCCACATTGTAGTAGCCATTGTATACATATTATATGCAGCATTATAATCTAATAAAACAATATCAATCTTGTTTCCATTTTCATTTTTAAATTTAATTTCTGCAGAAGAATAAGACATTCCTTGCATATCCATTGAAGCACCTTTTGGTTCTCCATTAACTTGATACCCTTCAATTGTTTCTGGTAAGTACTTTAGTAATTCTTCGTAATGAATAGCTTTAGCATCTTTTTTATTTTTCATTTTCTCTTCCATCTTCTCTGCATTTTCAGCCATATTTTTACCCATTTTCATTAGAGCTCCTAAAGGATTTTTTTCAACATCTATGTTCTCTAATTCTTTCTCTTTTGGTTCTTCGCCACCACAAGCAAATAAAAATAACGGAAGCGTAAAAAGTAGTACTAATTTTTTCATAACGAGTTAATTAAAAGTTTTTTCAAATGTAGGAAAATAAAAAAACCGCAATGTAATTACATTGCGGTTTTTTTGTTATCAAAAAGAATTATTGAATAATCAATCTTTCAGTAATTGAGGAAGTATTGTTAGTTACTTTAACAAAGTAAACACCTTTTGATTTAAAGTTATTTTCAGACAACTTTAAAGTTTGAGAAGTTTTATTTGCAAGGTTTTGATTGTAAATAACTTCACCTAGTATATTGAATATTTCAATTTTGTTAGTGTTTTCTCCATTTATGTTAATAGATACATTTCCATTTGATGGATTAGGAAAAAGGCTAACTTTAATAGGATTGTTAATTTCATTTACACTAGTGAAAACACCAGTAGAAGCTTGACCACCATTTACTGGAGCACTTATTCCTGTGTAAATTTCTTTGTTTGATGCATCACTATTAAGAACAAACGCAACAACTTCTGCTTCAGCAATAGTTATTGGATCAATTGCAGTAGATAAATCAAAAACGTATTGTTTTGTAACAAGACTTCCGCTAGTTGTAGCTCCAGTTATAGGATCTCCCCATTGTTGGCTAGTTACATTCTCTCTAAAAGTATGCTTGTATATGTAAGGATTTGAAGCATTAGCACTACTACCAGCTTGATATACAGAAGTTATGTTGTTTTCAGTAATCATTACATTAATATTATTATTAGCAGTTACTGTAGAAGTATAAAAAACTTCAACATCAATAGTAAGTGTTTGTGCAGAAGAATTGTATGTTGACTTAACTCCAATATTCATTGGAGAAGATTCTGCTAATGTGGAAGTAGCCATGCTTGACCATACAGTTCTACTTTGTAGGATATCACCACCATTTAATTTTCTATTAACAAAAGCAGAAGGCATAAATCTTGAACCACTATTAGGAGAACAATAAGACCCTGTATAGAATGCATTAGCAAAAGTTCTTCTAAAATCTGTTGCACCATTTACAGGAGTTGTGTAACTAGAATTACTGGGACCATAAGCAATGATATGAACTACTCCGGGATTATTAGTTGAAATATTATTAGCTTCAGTATGTCCTGCAGGGCAGTTACTACAAGAAGTACCGGTAAATTCCTCAAGAACAGCATGCTTGTTTCCAGCACCTGTGTTCACAATGGTCTGTGCGTTAATTGAAAATGCCATCCCTAAAAGGCCAGCAAAAAATAAAGTAGTTTTTTTCATAAGGTTATAATTTATAAGTTATAGCATAAAAATAGAGATTATACTTTATAGATTATAACGTTATGTTAGAAAAATGGTTGCCTAGTATTTTTTTATTATTGGATTCGTAATTAGATTCAATAAAGTTTAGGCGTATTTTTCTGATAACCTTAAAACAAGTTTGTTAAGAAAACTTGTTAATGGTTTTTCTAACATCATTTTCATAAAAGGATTA
>CBDUPT010000265.1:0-4314 GCA_965369165.1 uncultured Flavobacteriales bacterium
ACTGGATTAGAAGTGTATGGCTCTCCTCCAAATAGACCATTTTCATCAAAATCTCCATTTGTAGCTATACCAGCAATAGTATCATTGTTACCATTAGTAATAGTGGTTAATTCCATCGCAAAGTTACCAGAATATTTATCAGTTGATTTGATTACTGGTAATACAGGCTCTCCAATAGCAACTAAATTACTTGTTTTCCATCCAGTTGGATCATCAGCACTTATATTGGTCCAGTTTTCAAAACCACCGTTTAATACGGAAATAGTTTGTGTTCCTTTTTTTAATTGGATATCATCAAACTGAATCCAAGTGCCAGGTTTTCCATACCACCCACTTAAAGGGTCACCACTTGCAGCAGCTAATAATAAAGAATCAGAAAAAGGAGCATTAATAGAATAAGCAAATCTTTTCCATGTTGTTTGAACTCCAGCTGGAATGTAAAATATTCCACCACCTGTAGGGTTTGACATAAAACTAGTTCCTACTATCATTGAACATGAGTCTCCAGCTTTTATATCATATTTATAATAACCTATAATACTATCCACTCCATTTAAAGAAATAGCTTGTCCAGGTGTAAGGTTATCTGGATCTCCACTAGTAAAATACCCAAATATAGTATCACCAAAAGTTGGAGAAATTACAGTTTCTAGCCTTACAGAATAGGTTCCAGAGTGAGCATCAGTAGAAGGGAAAATAGCCATTCCACCTTCAACCCATCTTTCATTAACCATAGTTTCATGGTCATCTAAATTTGGCACAGAAGTAGTTGTCCAATTCTCAAAGCCTTGGAAAAACTGTCCATAAGAAGTAAATCCTAAAGCTGCACTAATTGTAAAAAGTAAAAGTTTTTTCATAGTATAAAGTTTTTGTTTATGATGCAATAATAAACGAAAATAGTATGAAAACCAATGATTTAAATCATTTTTGTTACAGGATATCTGTACTGCCAATTCCTTCTCTTAAAATTTCAGGGTCATTGTTAGTGCAGTCAATAATTGTAGAAGCTTCGTTTTGTCCAAAACCACCATCTATTACAATGTTAACTTGATTTTCGTACTTCTCATGTATCAATTCTGGATCAGTAATATATTCTAAAATTTCATCATCATCATGAACAGAAGTGGATATTAAAGGATTACCTAAAATCTTTACCAATTCTCTTGCTATATTATTGTCAGGAACTCTTATTCCAATGGTTTTCTTTTTAGATTTAAATAGTTTCGGAACACTGGTATTAGCATTTAAAATAAAGGTGTAAGGGCCTGGTAAAGCTCTGTTCATTAATTTATAAATGTTATTACCGAACTGAACCGTGTAATCTGAAATATGACTTAGATCGTAACAAATTAATGAAAAGTTAGCTTTCTCTAGTTTTATCCCCTTTAATTGAGCCATTTTTTCTACAGCTTTTCGGTTCATCAAATCGCAAGCCATACTGTAAACAGTATCTGTTGGATAAATAATAATTGCACCTTTCCTTAGTTGAGTTACTACTTGGTCAATTTTTCGTTGATCTGGATTATCGGGATGAATTTGTATTAGCATTATTTATTTTTTACTCATCATTTTTTTTGCTAAATCAGCACCAATCAATGATTCTAATAAACCACTTTGCTTTCCATTACTAGCTCCACCTTCAATAAATACTTCAGGCATAACCAAGTCTTTGATTTGTTCAGCAATTCCCACTGTAGTTTTATATTCCCACTCAGCTCTTTCTTGAGGTGTTAATCCAGCAGAAACTAATTTAGAGTTTTCATAGGCTTGCGCATCAGCCATAGTTTTCTTTGTTTTAGCTTTGAATATGGCAACTTCATATTTCTTTTTTTCCTCAATCAAATTAAACTCTGCAACTTTAGCTTTTGTTTCAGCATCAATAGTTTGTTGAATTTGTTCTTTTTCTAAACGTGCTCTTTCTTTGGCTTTATCAGCTTCACCATTTGCTTTTTCTTTTTGAGCTCTATAAAATTGACGTTCTGCTTGTTGTTTTTCTAATTGAGTCTGAGCTACTTCTTCTTTTTGTAATTGAAGTCTCTTATCAAATGTGCTTTCCCAATCAATTTCGTTTACAACTGCCTGAACAACCGTTAAACCATAAGAGTTTAAAGAGTTTCCTTTTACTCTTATTGGTTCACCATTCTTGTATTTAATTCGGAATCTTTTCTGTTTACTATTTCCAGAACTTCTATTTATAATAGTTCTTACGGTATTGCTATCTCCAATAATCTCGTTGTCTTCACTTTCAGTATATTCTTCTAACACATACATTCCATTTTCTAGTTGATCTTGAAAATATCTATCAAAATCTGATGCTTGTCCAGAAATATAATCTTGAGCAGCCATTAATTTACATGTATTTTTTATCGCCTGATCAATGTTTGGTGTAATTCTAGAAAAAACTAAATTTCTTTCAGTTTTGTTTCTATCTGCTACAGATAAAAATTGTGATTCATCTGTTGTATTAATGCTAATAACTATTGAAGTTGCAATCTTACCTTTTACTGCATCATTAAATTCCCAGTGTTTTGCTTTTTGAACATAAGCATACTCACTTTGGTCACCCATGCCACCATTTTTATCAGTAATAACATACTTAATTGGAATTTCAAATTGGATAGGAATTAATCTACCCCACATTTTAGTGTTGATTCCTTGATGAAAAACTGCTTTTTGAGTTCCCCATGGATATTGAACAGCATAAGCTGTACCTGGTTCAGCATAAAATACCATTCCAGTTAAAACGCTAATGATTAACCCTCCAATAATAAATTGAATACTTCTTTTTACTGTAAACCAATCTAATACTTTTGTTAAAAAAGTATGGTTTAGTTTTCCTGTTGAAGCATCTAGTTTTGCTTTAATAAATGGCGATAGAAGTAGCGTTATTACACCAAGTGCTACTATAATAATTCCAATGGTAGTTAACATAGTTTATGAATATAAAATGATTTTTATTTATTAGATTTTGCATGATCAGCTAAAAATTGAGCTAAACCACTATCTGTTAATGGGTGTTTTAATAAACCTAAAATTGCACTTAAAGGTCCAGTCATTACATCTGCTCCAATTTCAGCACAATTAATAATGTGCATAGTATGACGAACTGATGCTGCTAATATTTGAGTATCGTAAGCGTAGTTGTCAAAAATTATTCTGATGTCTTCAATTAATCTTAACCCATCAGTTGAAATATCATCTAATCGTCCAATAAATGGAGATACATAAGTTGCACCAGCTTTAGCGGCTAATAATGCTTGACCTGATGAAAATATTAAAGTACAGTTGGTTCTTATTCCTTTATCAGAAAAATATTTGATGGCTTTTATACCATCTTTTATCATAGGTACTTTAACAACTATTTGAGGGTGCAAGTCAGCTAAAGCTTCACCTTCTTTAATCATACCATCATAGTCTGTTGCTATAACTTCTGCACTTACATCTCCATCTACAATATCGCAAATTGCTTTGTAGTGTTTCATCACATTATCGTAACCACTAATGCCTTCTTTTGCCATTAATGATGGATTGGTAGTTACACCATCTAATATTCCTAAATCTTGAGCTTCTTTAATTTGCTCTAGGTTTGCTGTATCTATAAAAAATTTCATCGAGAATAAATTTATTAAGTAAAATCTCTTTTGGTCTATACTTCGATAAACTCAGTATGACAAAAGAATAAAACAAAAATAGATACTGGGATTGATATCCTAAAATAAAGATGTGAACAGGTGTTGAAAAAGAGTATTTGACGCTTACTCTACAAAACTCTTTAAAAGATAACTGTTTGCTTGAACAATGTAATATACAGAATTTTGTTGGTAAATGTTTGTTTTTTACTGAAGCCTTGCTTTAAAAATATCCCCATTTGAGCTAGATACTGTTTCAACGATAATATTGTTTACACTACTTTCGTTCAATGATTTTCGGCTCAAAAAATGTCCCGAATTAATAGTGTAAGAGGAGTCTTTAGTCGAATAATTTTGTATGGAATAACCTATATCTGTTGAATTAACATACTCTCTACCATCAAAAGTTAAAGTGAAAACTGGGGTAGTTTGAAAAGATTTAATCGAAACAGTATTTTCTCCATTAGCACCAAAATCAAATATCATTTTATCTATATTATAAATTGTTTGATTTTTAATTGTAAATTCATAATCTATGTCTTTAGAACAAGAGCTGACAATCATTATAAGAGCGAGGATTAAAAACTGATATTTGAATTTTATTTTTTTCAATATATAATGTTTACCAATAACAGAATAAATGTAAGGGTATATCCATTCATATTATCTATTTAATCCAAAATTA
>CBDUPT010000266.1:0-4314 GCA_965369165.1 uncultured Flavobacteriales bacterium
ATAAAAGGAATTTCTTCATTAAAAATTTGCTCAATAATTTGAATTATTATTTCTTCAAAATCATTTAATAATGTTTGTGTAATTTCATTATCTGGGATTTGGCGAGAACCTCCAATCCCAAAAGCCATAAACCCTTCACTTAATTTTCTAAATGAAATAATACCAGAATGTATCGTAGTATTAGACAATTCGTGTTGCTTACTATACATTAAAACATACATTAAAACTTGAAATGCTTTCGCTCTTTTACTTTCTGAAAGTAATTTTATATCTGCAACTTTTAAATCTTTAGGTTCTACCCTCCCCGTTTTGTAATCTATAACTCTTAATACATTATCAAACTCATCAATTCTATCCGCTTTACCTTTTAAGTTAATTATTTCATCCCCTACTTTTACTGTTGCTTTCAGTTCTTCCTCTAACGATTTAATGTATAACAAATCTGTTTTACCTTTTATCAAATCCAACTCATTGCTAATAAAAGTTTTTACATAATTCTGTGCAACATTTAAGGTTAACAAATTTTTACCCCTTTTCAATTCATTAAGTGTAAATTTTTCTTTGGTAAAAGCTTTTACAACTGTTTCGTCTGCAATTTTTAGTAATTGTTTTAAATTTTGTTCGGTTATATTTTTTCCTACAAAAGGCTTGTACAGCTCTTCTAATGCATCGTGCACAAATGTTCCGAAACTACTCATCTCTATCTCCTCTTCTACTTCATCAGCATCTTTTGCTCCTATCACATAGTTATAATAAAAATTTAAAGGACACTCTAAATAAGTAGTTAATGCTGAAGGTGAGAACCCTGTTTTAAAACGTTCTTTAATCTTAGCAATTATTTCGGGTGTTTTCTTTATTTCTGTAGCATCTACATATTCATCATTAGTAGGGTAAACAACTAATTGCTTATTAATTTTTATTTCAGAATTATAGAGTGGTAACTCATTTTCTATTTGAGTTACAAACCTACTCTGCTCACCACTTCCAAACTCATCTGTTTGCGTGTTGTATAAAATGGTAATGTTATCAGCATTCTGAATTAATCGATAAAAATGATAAGCATAAACTGCATCTTTTTCGATATGTGTTGGCAAACCATATTCAGCATAACGCTTTATATCAAAAGGAATAAATGAATTGAAACTTTTACCAGCTGGCAAAGTGCCCTCATTTGCAGATATTAGAATTACATTTTTAAAATCAATATTTCTGGTCTCTAACATCCCCAACACTTGCAAACCTCTTAAAGGCTCACCATATAACTCAATAGTATAACTACTTAATATTTGACGATAAAGAGAGTAAAAACTCTTGATACTATCTATAAAAAGGTACTGAGTAGTTAAGCTAATTAATTGCTGATACAACTTAGCAAACTGAAATAAATACTCTAATTCTAAGTAAACTCTTTCTTCTTTTTGATTTTTGTAATGCTCTTTACCTATCTCAATAAAATGAACACATTGTTTTAATAATTGAGCTATATTAATCTCTTCAGCAAAAGGAACTGACAACCTCTCATTTATCCATCTTAAATTTTCTTTATTGATAAAAACCCAGTTATGTTTAATAATATGTCTTTTAACACTATCACAAACCTCAACTCCAAAAACTATCTGACTGAATGGCAACTGAAACAGCTTCAACAAATCTTTATAATGATAGGTTAATTTACCATTACTACCAAAACGTTCTGCATTGATATAGGTAGCTAAATAAATTTCGAAAAAATTATTAAGAGGTGTGTTTTTTAAGGGATAGCCCATCGTAACATTAATACTTTCTATACTTTCTGGTATAGATTGTAACACAGGAACCAATAAATTTTCATCTGCTAAAACAACAGCGGTATCGGTATATTCAGTTGGGTTTATATTTGCTAAAACCGTACTTAAATATTTGGCCTGACCAACATTTTGAGGAATCCCAAAAATATCTATTTGCTTACCACTTGTTTTAAATTTATCATTTACAATTCCAAATGGCTTAAAGTGTTCACGCTCTTTCCACTTCCGTAAAAACAAACCACTTTCTTGGTCTTGATCTTCTAGATAATAACTATCGGCATCAAAAATAACACTACATTTATTTTGTTTTTTTAATGCTTCTATAATTTTTTCTTCTGCCTTATTAAAGGCATTAAATCCAGCAAAAACTAAATGTTTAGACTCAATTTTTTTAGCAATAAATTTTTCTGGGTTACTAAGTATCTCTTCCGAAACTTTTCGATAAGCTAAACCTTCATAAGCCAATCCTTTTGCTGTCAAATGGCTAGTGTATTTTTGATAAATTTCTCCAAGTTGTTTCCAAAAATCTAAATACTTCTGTTGAAATTCAGTTATCTCCTGACCATCAACATTCCATACTTCAATTGCTCTAGCCTCATTAATATGCTTAAACAACTGGTTGGTTGACACTAAATACCTATCTACCTCATTAAAATCGTGCAACAATATTTGTCCCCACTTTGTAAATTCATCAAAAGTTTCTGGTTCTTTTTCTGTTTTTTTATACACCTCATACAACTCAAATAGTTGAGTTGTATTATCAATAATTTCTACATCAGAAAGCTGTTCTATCAACTCTTCTGTACCAATAATATATGGCAACCAAATTGGTTTATCTATTAATTGACTTAAATGTTGTTTTAAAAATAAAGCAGCACGTTTATTAGGCAACACTACAGTTAACTCACTTAATTCATCCTTGAATTCAGCAATTAAATGTTCTGCTATTTGTTTTAGAAAATTGATAAATTATATTTTGAACTGTGAAGTTAAGGAATTGGTCTCTTTTTTTTATATTCGTAGAATGATTAATAAGAATATTATTTCCATTCTATTTATAGCTACCTCTCTCATATGCTTTTCTTGTGGAATAAAAACTGAAGAACTAGAGACTATTGTCTTTGAAAAAGTAAGCTCAGAAGACGAAGTATATGCCTACGAAAGTAAAGAGCTTTATTTGAAAAAAAATGAGCAAATAAGTTTATGGTCTAAATTAGATATTAAATATGAGAATAATCCGAACCTTAAATATAAGGTTCAAATTTTCAGTGAAAAAGAAGGTAGCATTGCGTTATTCGAATTAAACCCATTAGAAACTGATCAAAGCATAATGTGTTACGAACAGACAATAGACAACATAAATGAATACAACTGTACTGGTAGAATAGATAAATTTTATATGGAAGATTCAGGTAATTATATTTTCAAAGCAGCTTTTTTTTCTGACTCAGATAAACTTATTAACTTAAAAGAAGCATCTCTTCTCATAAAGAAAGACAACTAAATCACTTCACCTCCAACTTAAAACCAACACCATGAATGTTAGTAATCGAAATGCTTTCATCGGAAGCTAAATACTTACGAAGTTTAGAAATAAAAACATCTAAACTTCTGCCACTAAAATAATCATCGTTACCCCATATATTTTTTAGAATTAATTCTCTTGGAGCAATATCATTAATATGTTCACACAAATAAGCTAAGATTTTAGCCTCACGTTTAGTTAAGCTTTGTTCTTGCTTTGCATGAGTTAGTTGTTGATTTTTTACATCAAAATTGTAACTCCCTATTTTATAATTTTCTACTTTTTCATCTATATCGGCTGCCAACACTTTTGTTCTTCTTAAAATAGATTCTATACGTAAAATAAATTCTTGAAAATCGAAAGGTTTAGTAATGTAATCATCAGCTCCAAGAGTAAGGCCTTTAATTTTATCAGCCTGCATAGATTTAGCTGTTAAAAAAACAATAGGTACTTCTTTATTAATACTTCTAATAGATTCTGCAACAGCAAAACCATCTTTTTTAGGCATCATTACATCTAAAATACACATGTCAAAATTATTGTTCGCAAAGGTTTTAAGAGCCAATTCTCCATCAGAACAAAGTGTTACTTTAAAGCCATTCGCTTTTAAATTGTCTTGAACAACAAAACCTAAATTAGCATCATCTTCAGCTAATAATATATGTATGTTACTTGAGTCTTTCCCCATATTATATTTGTTTATTTTAATGGTAACTTTATTACAAATGTAGAACCTTCTCCTTCTTTACTTATTAATTTAACACTTCCATTATAAGCCTCAACTATGGTTTTTACATAATTTAAACCTAAACCAAAACCTTTAACATCATGCACATTATTGGTTGGTGCACGATAGAATTTTTCAAAAATATATTTTTGACCTTCTTTTGATATCCCTATTCCATTATCTTTCACACTTATCTCTATAAACTCCCCACCACCTTGCCATCTTCCAAGCGTTAAAGTAGCAAATTGACATATAATAGAACTTGTTTCAGCTGT
>CBDUPT010000267.1:0-4311 GCA_965369165.1 uncultured Flavobacteriales bacterium
ACTTGTTCTATTGAAGCATCTAAGAATCTTGAAACATCATAACTAAACTTATAATCCATTCCTGGAGGGAAACTAGCTTTCATTTCTTCTAGTTTCTCTTTTACCCTATCAATTACAGCACTGGCATTACTACCATAAGTTTGTTTTAGTACAATAGCAGAAGATGGGTCTCCATCTAAATTAGAGTAGATATCAAAAAATTCACTTCCTAATTCAACTTTGGCTATGTCTTTTAAATGAATACTCTCTCCATCTTTATTAGCTCTGATAATGATATCTTCATATTCTTCTGGTTTATTGTATCTACCTTTATATGTTAATACATACTCCAGAGATTGGGCAGAAATCCCAGAACTTCTTCCTAGTCTTCCTGGTCGTCCAACAATACTTTGTTCAGCTAAAGCGTCCATTACTTCATCTATAGATATTTCGTAAGCTCTCATACGGTCAGGGTTTAACCATAATCGCATTGCATATTTTCTACTTCCTAATATTTGAGCTCTAGCAACACCTTTAATTCGTTGAATTTCAGGAATCATTTTGGTGTAAGCATAATTGTACAGAAATTTTTCATCTGCGTTTTCATCCTTACTATATAGATTTATCTTCATTAACATACTTGGTCGCATAGGCGTAATAATTACCCCTTCACGTTGTACCAATTCTGGTAAAAGAGGCATTACCTGATCAACCCTTGTTTTTACCCTTATTACTGCTTGATTGGGATCTGTTCCTGGTTCGAATATGATACTAAGAGTGGCTTCACCAGCACTTGTAGCATCTGTAGTCATATACCTCATATCTTGAACACCATTAATGGAATTTTCCAAAGTGGTTAAGGTCGATTTTACCAATACATCTGCACTAGCTCCAGGGTAAGCTATAAAGATGTTTACAGTAGTAGGTGCAATTTCTGGAAATTGAGATATCGGCAACTGCTTAATAGCTAACGTCCCTATAAAAACGATAATAATAGAAATCACTATCGCAAACACAGGTCTGTGTATAATTTTGCTAAACATAATTTTTAGTTTTTAGTGTATTTATATTATTCTGCGTATAAATTGAGGTGAGATAATACTGATTCGGGTTTTACAAAATCATATTCTATTTTATCATTCTCATTTACTTTTCGTAATCCTTCAATTAAAATTTTATCTGTTTCAGCCAAACCTGCTGTAACCAAATAAAGGTGTGGTAATTCTTCTCCTATTGTAATTTTTCGAGATTGAACAGTATTATTTTTATCAATAACAAAAACATACTTATGATCTAAAATTTCAAAGGTGGCTTTTTGAGGAATAATTAATGCCTCTTTATGCGTTTCAGGGATTTGAATATTTCCTGTTTCTCCATGTCTTAATAATTTTTTTGGATTAGGAAATGTAGCTCTAAAGGCAATGTTACCTGTCTCATTATTAAAATCAGATTCTATGGTTTCAATTACACCTTTTTGAGAAAAAGATTTATTATTTGCCATTAAGAGATTTACCTTTACTAAACTATCTTTTTTTATAGTTTTATAATCCAAGTATTCCGCCTCAGGCATATTAAAATAAACCCACATTTGATTATTGTCAGAAAGCTCTGTAAGTAACTCTCCTTCATCTAAAAGGCTTCCTAGCCGAACATGAAAGCGACCAACAATTCCATCAAATGGAGCTTTTATTAAGGTGAAATTTAAATGAACTTGAGCCATCGAAACCTCTGCTTTTGCTTTTTCTAGTTTAGCTTTAGCTAAAGCCAATTCGTTTGCAGATACAATATTGCTATCCGCCAAAACTTTAGTGTTTTGGTATTCTATTTCAGCAAAATTTGCTTCAGCTTGAGCTTTTTGCAATTCGGCTTCATACATAGCTGGCATAATTTGAAAAAGTGGTTGCCCTTTTTTCACAAACTGCCCTTCATCTACATATATCTCTTGCAGATATCCTTTTTCAAGAGCTCTTAACTCAATATGTTGAATAGAATGGATTTGACACACATAATTTTTGGTAATTGTAGTGTCTTTTTTTAATGGTGTTGTAACTAAAAACTTAGTGTTTTCATGGTGCTCTTCATCGTGTTTAGAATTACACCCAACATTAATTAATAAAGCAACGAAGCTTATTGATAATAATACTTTTTTCATATAATAATTTATTTGAATTAAAAACTGGAATACAGCAATGCTAACCTTTGATAAAAGGTTATATAGGTTTTACTCAAAAAAAGAGTTAAACAAACAATAAATTATTTATGAAGGAATTTTGAGAGAACAGTACTCGATATAGCACGGTTCGGATATTTTTGTAACAGGAATTTCTGCATACTCTATGGCAGATAAGTTATCTGTTTCAACTAAAGAGTATGTCCATAGTGTTTTTATTATAATATTAAAAAGGGAAGGGTTCTTCTTGTAAACAAAGTCATCATCTTCTTCAGTGTCAGTAATTTCTGCTAAAAAGTCGATTTTAGAGATTACTGTATGATGAACAAAATCTTGTTCTAATTGAACTTTAGAAAAAGTAGAGGTAGTTATATCGTTATTAAAAAACGTTTCTGTTGTATATGCTGAAAGTGATGAGAATACAAGACATAATGCTAAGCACAAACTCATAGAAATTGGAGCTATCTTTCGTATTATGCTTTTTGATTTTGTCATTATGTTTTAATATCGAATTAAAGATATATTTAGCAAATATATATATAAAGGAAAGTGGATTTTCAATTTTAACATTTTATTAAGAATTATTTAGGTGCTTTCTTTAAAAGGTATAATGCTAAAAGAGAATATAAAATGTTGGGAATCCACATGGCAATAATTGCTGGAACACCTGAGTTTATTGCAAATGTAGAAGATATTTGCATAAATAAGATGTAAGAAAAACTGATAACTAAGCCAATACCAATATGCATACCAATACCACCTCTTACTTTTCTACTTGATATTGAAACTCCAATTAAGGTTAAAACAAAAGTGGCAAAAGGGTAGGCGCCCCTTTGATGTTTTTCTACCTCATAATTTACCACCTGTCTTGACCCTTTAAATTTTGCTTCTTCTATAAAATCATTTAAAGCAAACATATCCATAGTAGTAATAAAGCTTTTACGTCTTTTAAATTCACTTGGATGCAAATCAATAACAGTATCTTTTCTAACACCTTTGGTAATCGTTTCGCTTAATCCATCTATGTGTCGCTCAACATAATTGTTAATAGTCCATTGACTATTTATCGAATCCCAACGAACATTGTCCGAAAGTAATTTATATTCTAGTTTTCCTTGTTTATCAAATCGTTCAATAGAAAAGTTGTTTCCCATATTCATATCAACTACAAAGTTGGACATGTAGATATAACTTGTTGTATCTATTTGCATGTGTATGTTTTGAGAGAAATTTCTAAACTTATTCCGATAATAAACTTCCTCAAAATCAAGTCGTTTTTTATTGGCATTGGGGATCATAAAATTGTTGAGGTAAAATGACAATACCGCTAAAAACCCTGCACAAATTAAGTAAGGACGTAAATATCGTTTAAAGCTAACACCTCCTGCAAGTATAGCAACCACCTCAGAGTTGCTGGCCATTTTAGAAGTAAAAAATATAACCGAAATAAATATGAATAGCGGACTAAACATATTAGCGAAATAGGGAATGAAGTTGAGGTAGTAATCAAAAGCAATTGCTTTTAATGGAGCTTTACGCTCAATAAAATCTTCTAGTTTTTCTGAAATATCAAAAACAATAACAATACATATAATCAGCAATAGCGTAAAAAAGAAGGTTCCTAAAAACTTCTTAATAATGTATATGTCAATTTTTTTGAGCATTTTCAATATTTTATTTTGTCATCCTGAGCCAGTCGAAGGATAGGCAAAATAGTGATGTTGTACTTCGATAAACTCAGCACAACATCATTTTTATTTTTATAATCGCTGACCTAATTTCTTAACCATTTGTGATTTCCAATCGTAAAAAGTTCCGTCTAAAATCTTTTCACGAGCAGTATTTACTAACCAAAGATAGAAGCTTAAATTGTGTAAGGTAGCAATTTGTGCTCCTAAAATTTCTTTGCTTATTATTAAATGTCTTAAATAGGCTTTACTGTAAAAGCTGTCTACATAACTAGTTCCGTTAGGATCTATTGCAGAAAAATCGTTTTCCCACTTTTTGTTTCTAATGTTAATTGTGCCTTCAGAAGTAAATAACATTCCGTTTCTAGCATTTCTTGTTGGCATTACACAATCAAACATATCAATACCTAAAGCAATATTTTCTAATAGATTTATTGGTGTTCCAACTCCCATTAAATACCTTGGTTTATCTTT
>CBDUPT010000268.1:0-4275 GCA_965369165.1 uncultured Flavobacteriales bacterium
GAAAGATAGATGCTGCAATTCAGTATTTTGATTATTCAATAAAGATATATCAGTCAATAGAATATCAACGAGGACTTGGTTTATCTCTTACAAAACAAGCTGAGTTAGAGCTTTCTCTGGATAAAAATAAGGGCAATAAACCAGTTATAAAAGAGGCAATTAAAAAGCTGCATAAGGCCAAAGAAATTTTTGAAGAGAAAGAAGATAATGAGGGGTTGGTATTTACACTTTTTAATTTGAGTGAGGCTTATATTCTAATTGGGAATATAGAAAAAGCAAACCTTTATGGGCAACAAAGTTTAATTGTATCTAAAAAAATAGGCTTTCCATCTTCAATTAAAGATGCTTCAGAAGTGCTTCAGAAAATATCTATTTTAAAGAACGATTATAAGCGTGCTTACTTAATGCAAGAATTGTTTTATAAAATGAATGATAGCATTAGTAGTCAATCAACAAAGGAAGCCATTATTCAAAAACAATATCAATACGATTATGAAAAGAAAGTTATTCGAGATAGTCTTATTGCTCAGGAGGCTCAGAAGATTAAAGATTTAAAACATAGTCAAGAAATTGATACACAAAAAACTTATGCAATTAGTGGTGGCGTTGCTGTTTGTTTAATGATATTGGTCTTAATTGTAATTTTTAGAGGTTATCAAATTAAGAAAAAAAGTAATTCGATTTTAGAAGAAAAAAACTACGTGATTGAACAAAAAAATAAGGAGATAACCGACAGTATTACTTATGCTGAACGAATACAAACTGCAATAATCCCACCAGCTAATGAACTAGCTTTTTACTTAAAAGATAGTTTTGTTATGTATAAGCCAAAAGATATTGTTGCAGGAGATTTTTATTGGTTGCAATGTGTTGGAGATACTGTATTGTATGCAGTTGCAGATTGTACCGGGCATGGAGTTCCTGGAGCTATGGTAAGTGTTGTTTGTTATAATGCACTTAATAGAGCTGTTAGGGAGTATAAGTTAACTGAGCCAGCAAAAATATTAGATAAAACTAAAGAGATTGTAGTTGAAACATTAAAACATAGTTCAAGTGACTCAATTATATTAAAAGATGGGATGGATATTGCTCTTTGTTCAATTAATTTTAAGACAAATACACTTGAGTATGCAGGGGCAAATAATCCATTATATATTATAAATCCTAAAAGAGCTAGAGCTATTGATAATTCTAAGAACTTTGGAGATGATGGTCAGGGGTATGAAATTAAGGCTGATAAACAGCCTGTGGCAAATCATTTTAAAAATGAGTCATTTACTAATCATATAGTTAAACTTGAAAAAGGAGATATGATTTATGCATTTACTGATGGTTATCCAGATCAATTTGGAGGAGTGAAAGGAAAGAAGTTTATGTATAAACAATTTAAACAATTGCTCATAGAGTCATATGATTTGCCTTTGGTAAAACAATTAGAATTAATTGATTCAAGATTTAATGAATGGAAGGGGGATATAGAGCAGGTAGATGATGTGTGTGTAATAGGTGTTAAAATATGAGAAGTGCAATAGTTTTTGGTTCTAATGGTTATTTAGGAAGGCATATATGTTTATACTTAAAGAATAACCATATTGATTTTACTCCTATAGGAAAATCAGAACAATCGATTGATAATTACCCTAATTATTTAAGTGTAGACATTACTTATTCTGAGCAATTAAATAAAATTGACTTTAATGTTGATGTCATATTTATGTTTGCAGGTCTTACAGGTACTAAAAATGATGAAAGTACAATTGAAAAATTTACAAAGGTTAATGAAGTTGGTTTGCAAAATATTATAGATTGTATAGCGAATAAAAATGAATCTCCTAAAGTTGTTTTTCCTTCAAGTAGGTTGGTTTATAAAGGGCGTAAAGGTACTTTGTTAGTTGAAAATTCGGAAAAGGAAATGAAAACAATATATGCTCAGAATAAGTTAAATTGTGAGCAGATACTAATAGATTCACATAATAAATACAATATTAATTTCACTATTTTTAGAGTGTGCGTGCCATATGGGAATAGTTTTGAAGATGGTTATTCTTATGGTACAATAGGCTTTTTTATAGGTCGTGCTAAATCTGGAGAAAATATAACTCTTTATGGAGATGGGGAATTAAAAAGAACATTTACTCATGTAGATGATTTGTCTAGAATTATCGTAGAGTCAAGTTTTAATAAAAATACAGACAATCAGATATTTAACATTGGGAGTAATGACAACTTAAGTTTAAAAGAAGTTGCTAAATTAATTGCCGATAAATATAGTGTTGGGATTACATACGTTCCATGGCCAGAAGAGGCTTTAGAAGTTGAGAGTGGGGATACTATGTTTAATGATGATAAAATTAGAAACTCACTTAATGTAAGTTATAAGAATTCTATAAAGACTTCTTTTTTACCGCATAATATGATTGAAAGGTAACAAAATCGTTAAAGTAGGGGATAGAACCAATCCACTTTGGTAGTAGCTTCGTTTTATATCCAAATTTATATTCATAAATGGGGGCAATAAAATATTTAACTCGCTTAAGGATTTCAAAATTATTATCGCAGCAAATTTTCTCGAAGCGTTTGGTGGAAATTCCAGTATCTTTTATTTCAAGTAAATTTTCTATCATCTTATCACTTTCTCCAAAAGCTTTTAAAATCCACTTATAAATAGGTTTTGGAAATAAATGATAGTAAGGAAGTTTTGCTAAAAATTTTGATAAAGTATTTTGTTGATGCCCACCATATGGCATTCTCCATGAAGGAAACCCAAAGAATATTATCCCATCTTCTGTTAGAAAATCTCCAACTTTATTCATGAATTTTTCTTGATTATGGATATGTTCAATCACATCTTTAAGTATGATTAAATCAAATTTGTAAGGTAATTCATCGGGATTAACATTGTAGATATCATCACTTCTAAAACTTATTAAACCTGCATCAATCTCAGGCTTCATGAATTTTTTTGCTAATTCAACTCTTTTTTCAGACAATTCTACTCCGCTACAAATACAGCCCAAGTCTGTAAATGCTTTTAATACACCACCTTCAGCACTTCCTATCTCCATAATTTTATCTTTGCCTTTAGGTTCAAAAATTCCTTTTAGAAAAGGGATGATAGAGGTTTTAGAATTTAAATACTGTATCTCAAAGTACTTAGGCTTATTTAACTGAAGTTTAGTCATAATTTGTTTTGCAATATGCGAAAGTAACACTAAAAATATTTAACTCAAACACAATGTTTAATGAACAAAGTAGTTTTAGTAATTTTTAACATGTATAAATTCCTTATCAATTAACTTAATGTTATATTTGCAAATATGAATAAAAAAGCGATTTATATAGTTGTTTTAATAGCCTTATTTAGTTTTGGTTGCAGTAAGTATCAAAAGCTATTGAAGAGTTCTGATATGGAGTTGAAGTATGAAGCAGCTAATAAATATTATGAGGACGAAAAGTATGATAGAGCGATGACGCTTTATGAAGAGTTAATTCCTTTATTTAGAGGTACAGAAAGAGCTGAAAAGGTCTATTATAATTATTGCTATTGTAATTATCAAATGAACTTGCTATATGCAGCGTCTTATCATTTTAAAAAGTTTGCTGTAACTTATCCTATTAGTGAGCATGCACCACAGATGTTGTTTATGCATGCATATTCTAATTATTTATTATCTCCAGGTCCAACCTTGGATGATACCGATACAAAATCGGCAATTAATTCATTACAGTTATTTATTAATACCCACCCAGAAAATGAATTGGTTGATTCAAGTAATGTATTAATGGATGAGCTAAGAGCCAAATTAGAAGAGAAATCATATTTAAATTCAAAACAATACTACAAGATATTTAAATTTAAGGCTGCTATCATTGCTTTTAATAATACATTATTAGATTTTCCTGAGACTGATCATAGAGAAGAAATAACTTTTTTGATACTTAAATCAAACTTTTTATTAGCAGAAAATAGTATTGAGAAAAAAAAGTTAGAAAGAATTAACAATACTATCGAAGCTTATTATACCTTTGCAGACTCATTTAAAGAGAGTAAACATATAAAAGAAGCTCAAAACATCTTTTCAAAGGTGAGTGAGATGAGGGACGAATACAAATTAAAAAATTCATAAATATGAACTTTAAAAATACAAATGCAGAACCGTCTACGGTAACAAGAAACATGAATGAAATAGAGGCTGTTACTGGCAATATCTATGAGTCTTGTGTTGTTATTGCTAAAAGATCTGATCAATTATCTGTTGACTTAAAAGAAGAGTT
>CBDUPT010000269.1:0-4275 GCA_965369165.1 uncultured Flavobacteriales bacterium
AAGGGTGCTTTAATAGGAATATTAGAGTAACAGAAAGTGCAACAGAAAATAAACCGCCTTACGGTAAGGTTGAAAAGGTGAGGTAAGAGCTCACCAGTTGTAAAAGTAATTTTACAAGCTTGGTAAACCTTCGGAGTTGAAAAATCAAATAAACCAGGAGTTGAGGGTTTCTCGCCCAATCTTGGAGGGTAGATTGTTAGAGGTTAAGGGCAACTTTAATCCTAGATAAATGATAGAACTCGACAGAATCTGGCTTATAGATTTGTTATTTAACCCCGAAGTAATTCGGGGTTTTTTATTTTTTAAAAACGAAGTATCGCATTAATAAAAAATTATAACTCCAAGCTATGGTTATAGCAACAATAACTTTAGATAATTTGTAATCAAATTCAAACAACCAATCAGTAAGCAGGTATACGGTTAAAGTATTTAGTACAAGACTTCCGAAAGAAACTAGAACGTATTTCCAAAGTTGATTAATTAGTTTGTTTTTTGATCCTGCAAATGCCCAATAACTAGAAATAAAAAAGTTAGCTGCAGCTCCAAAAAAAGCGCCTGTAGCATTTGAATACACATACCAAACTAATAGTGCTTCTGTTAAAAAAATGGTTACTCCGAAATCAATTAGAGTTGCAATAAAACCAGCTATTTGATGTCTAAATAAAGTATATAGCCAATGATCTTTACTCATAAAAATCGAATAATGATTAGTAAAACAATGTTTCCATAAATGCCCGCCAACATATCATCAGCCATAACACCTAACCCACCACCTAGGTTCTCCATTTTTCTAATCCCTAAAGGTTTAGCTATGTCAAAAAAACGAAACAATACGAAGGCAATTAGTAGGTTTAACCAAGTAAAAGGGATAAACATCATAGTAATCCACAAACCAACAACTTCATCTATGACTACTTTTTGAGGGTCTTTTCCCCATTCTTTTTCAAGGTTGTTTGTAGCAATAATTCCTAAAACTGTTGTTCCTGTAATTAGTCCAATAAATAGAATAGGGGTAGAAGTTGTAGAAATTATATTGTATTTTTCAAACAACCACAGAGCAAAACATCCTACAATTGCTCCTGCAGTTCCTGGTGCAAAAGGCGAATATCCAGCACCAAGTGCTGTTGCAAAGGCTTTGTAAATAATTTTCATAATACAAAAATAAAAAAGGCTGTTAAATTAACAGCCTTTTTTATGATATACGTTGTTTCCTATTCGTAATCTAAACCTAAGTGAGTAATTAAATCTTCACCTTGTAAATGACGTAAAGTATTTTTTAACTTCATCTCTTGTTTAAAGATATCGTGTAAAGGTTGCATATCTTTAGTAGGTGTTTGAGGAGCTTTAAAGAAGAAAGATAACCATTCTTGAATACCACTCATGTTTGCTCTAGAAGCTAAATCTAAGAATATTGCTAAATCTAAAACTAATGGAGCGGCCAAAATAGAATCTTTACATAAGAAATCTACTTTAATTTGCATTTTGTATCCTAACCATCCAAAAATATCTAAGTTATCCCATCCTTCTTTATTATCTCCATGTGGTGGATAATAATTAATTCTTACTTTATGGTATAAATCTTTATATAAATCTGGATTTTTTTCTGGTTCTAAAATACTATCTAAAACGCTTAGCTTAGATACTTCTTTTGTTTTGAAGTTTTCAGGATCATCTAAAACTTCTCCGTCTCTATTACCTAAAATATTTGTTGAAAACCAACCAGCAATACCTAATGAACGAGTTCTCAACCCTGGAGCTAAAATTGTTTTCATTAAAGTTTGACCAGTTTTAAAATCTTTACCACAAATAGGCACATAATTTTTCTTAGCTAATTCGATTAATGCTGGAATATCAGCAGAAAGGTTAGGAGCTCCATTTGCATATGGTACCCCTTCCATAATTGCTGCATAAGCATAAATCATACTTGACGGAATGTTCTCATCACTATTACGTAAACCTTCTTCCAAGCTTTCAATTGTTTGATGAACAGTTGATTCTTCTATATAAATTTCTGTAGAACCACACCAAACCATTACTAATCTGTCACAATTATTGTTTGCTTTAAAGTCTCTAATATCTTGTCTTAATTGTTCTGCTAAATCCATTTTAGAAGATCCAGACTTATAGTAAGTACCTTCTAATTTTTTTACATATCTTTTGTCAAAAACAGCTTTCATCGGCTTTATAGCCTCTAATTCTGGTTTTAGTTGAGTTAATAAATCTTTGTCTAAAACACCAGCATTTGTAGCTGATTCGTAAACGTTATCTTCAAAAATATCCCATCCACCAAAAGCTACTTTGTTTAAATCAGCTAATGGAATAAAATCTTTTATTAATGGAGTGTTATCTTCTGTTCTTTTACCAATTCTAATAGTTCCCATTTGAGATGTTGAACCTATTGGTTTAGAAATACCTTTATTTACAGCGTAAACTCCAGCAATTAATGTTGTTGCAACAGCACCTAATCCAGGTAATAAAATACCTAGCTTACCATCTGCACTAGCGATATCTTGTTTCATGTATATATATTTTTATTTTGATAAAAAAATTGAGAGGACAAATATAGGAATTCCTATAAGGAAATAAACACATTTATTGTAAAGAAATGATAAGAGGTAAGTAGCTATTTAGCTATTTTTTCATAAATCAACTTTCCAGTTTTAAAATCTTTACCAAAAAGCTCCATAGATAGCACATCTTGTATAGTTTTTGTATCATCTACCATCAAATAAATTTTTTCAAGTATTGCTATTTTACCATTTATTTTGGTGATGACTTTAGGACTGCCATCTTTATTTTGAGTGACATATAGCTTGCGGTCTTTCATAGCCACAAGGCTAAATACATAAGTGTTTTCTTTGTTAGGTACCGGTTTAACTTTAAAGTCAAAAGCAAAAGTTTTTTCTAGCCAACCTAATTTTTTCTTTCTACCGTCTTCTTGGTACCTACGCCAAAAAACTTCAATAGGGTTTTTAGGGTTCATCTTACCATTAGCATCTAATAATAAAGCATACACAATGGCATTTGGATTGGTGTTTTTGTGGATGTAAAACATCACATTAGGGTCATCAGGAACTGTCCGTTCATCAAATACTTTTAAACGCTCTTTACCCTCTTGAGCAAAAATAGTAGGGGGAACAATTAAAAATATTAAGCTGAATATGAAAATTACGTTACGCATTTTCCTTATCCCTTTTATTAAGTTCTATTCTACAATGATTTAACCTTTGAAAAGCTGTAAAGTTTGACATAATAGCAACAAATGTAACTGGCAATGTAAATATAGAAATGGTTTCAAATAAAGTAATAGGACTCATAGAGCTTGTGAAAGAAAAATGTCCTAGAAAGTAGTAAGCTATACCGCAAAACATAGCCGAAGCACCAATTGTTACAACTCTTGCTGGGCGTTGCATCATACCAACAGAACATTCAATTCCTAATCCTTCTGCTCTAGACCTTGTATAACTCACCATCATAGATCCAATTAAAGCAATAAAAGCAAAAAGAGAACTTAAAAAATAATCTTGAGAAACTAAGTAGTAACATATTCCTAAAAACATAACCAACTCACTATACCTATCTACTACCGAATCATAAAATGCTCCAAAAGAACTTGATAAACCACCAACTCTAGCTAACCTACCATCAATCATATCAAAAAGCCCAGCAATTAAAATGGTAAAACCACCCCAGCCAACATAAGTCATGTCAGTTCTATCATCTTGTTCAGCACCTACAATAAAGATAACGGAAGCTACAATATTTAAAAATAAACCAAATGTGGTAATCATATTTGGAGTAACCCCGATTTTAGCTAAAAGCTTAATTAAAGGGTTTAGAATATTGTAAATAATTAATTGGGCTTTGCTTTCTCCTGCCATTTATTGTCTTAAAAAATTATAAATGTGGTTTACATTAACAGTGCCAAAATTAGGTAAAACTTTTAGTTGCTATTTTCAATAACTAAGATATTATTAGTAGTGAATTGTTAGAAACTTAATCTTTATTGTTTAACCAACTTTTTTACCACAGTACCATTAGCAGTTTTAATGCTTATAAAATATAAAGCATTTGGTAGGTTTAAGTTTAAATTAAGTTGGTTGTTGGCTATATTGGTTTGGGTATATACTGTTGCTCCCACAATATTATTAATGCTAATAGTTTCTATGGTTTTATTACTAGTTATGGTAAAGCTGCCATTAGTAGGGTTAGGGTAAAGTTCTATTAATGGAGCGTTGTTGTTATTTTCATCAATACCCACACAAGGGTCAACCC
>CBDUPT010000270.1:0-4234 GCA_965369165.1 uncultured Flavobacteriales bacterium
CACCAGCATTTTCAATATTCAAACTTCCTATATTAGGAACTCTTCCTATTGACAATAATGCCTTTTCTACTTGAATAACTTCCGTTGAACCATCTTTACACTCTATTTCATATTCAACTTTCCCACCTTTTATTTCCATTCTTTTAAGACTAGACGTTCTATGGATTACAACTCCTTGCTTCTCCATATTTTTAGAAATTAAATCGGATATATCCTCATCTTCAAATGGCAAAATTCGTTCGGCTCTATCAATTAAGTAAACTTTAGTTTTTCCAAAATTGGCAAAAATTGTTGCATATTCACAACCAATAACCCCTGCACCAACAACCACTAAACTTTCTGGGAAATCATCTAAATGACCAATACCATCACTAGTCATTATAATTTTTTCATCAACTTCTATATTGGGCAATTTCCTAGGACTACTTCCACTAGCAATTATGGTGTTCTCAGCATATATTACAACTTCTTCACCACCTTCTTTTGTAACTTTAATCTCCTTATCATTAACAAAGCTAGCTACCCCTTTTTCATAGGTAATTAATTCTGTTTCAGCGTGTATTATTCTTAAATGACATGTTAACTGGAATTTCCTATCAAATACTGCTTCCTCTACGTTTTTCTTAACTTCATCAAATGTAATATCTAGGTTTCTATCAGCTCTATCTTTTCCTAATTCATCATATACTTTTCTATACCTCGTAGAAAATTCCCACATTGTTTTAGATGCTAAGGCTCCATCATATATTCCTGCACCACCTAATTTGTCTTTTTCTATAAGAATAACTTTTTTATCAAAATCAATTGCACGCATCGCTGCTGCATATCCCGCAGGCCCACCACCAATCACACATAAATCATATCTTTCCATTCTAAATATTTTTAACGTATTAAAAGTAATAAAAATTGTAGCTCAATTATTAGTATACCTAATTAATTTCATGGAAATATAATCTCAAATTTTGTCCCATCATGTTTTACAATTTTCACTTCCCCATCCAATTGCTCTACTAATGAATCTATGAGCTCCAGACCTAAAGAATCAGCATTTTTTATATCAATGCTATCTGGTAAGCCTACACCATTATCTTCAATGGTCATATGAAACCTACCTTCTTGTTTTAAAAATTGAATTTTGATTTCACCTTTTAGCATCTTAGGAAATGCATATTTAAAAGCATTTGAAATAATTTCATTTATAATTAAGCCACACGGTATTGCTTTTTCAATCTCAAATTGTTCTAGTTTAGCATCACCAAAATCATAAGTAACATCAATAAATTCTTTATCATAAGAATAACTTAGTAAATTAACGATAGACTTAATGTACTCAGCTAAATCTACATATTCTATATCTTCCGATTTATATAGTTTTTCATGAACAAGAGCTAAAGTCTTTATTCTATTTTGAGACTCTTTAAATAAAACTCTAGATTCATCATCTGTTAAATAATTTGATTGGAGGTTTAATAAACTTGAAATAATTTGAAGATTATTTTTTACTCTATGATGAATTTCTTTTAGCAATATATTTTTCTCATGTAGAGACTCTCTAATCGCCTCTTCAGCTCTTTTTCTTTCAAAGAAAAGTGGGACATCATAAACTTCTGCTCCATTATTAGTTGACTCATTCTTTATATAATCAACAATTTTATGTGGTGGAGCCATAATAAAGGTACATTTCTCATCTCCTTTAGCTCTACATGTTATTTCAACTGATGTTAAAGGGATTCCATAACTCTCCTCACACCAACCAGAAGAATATCCAGCATTCATTATGCACACAGGTTTTGTCGATTTTTTTCCTGCTTTTATCCAACTATCTGCTTCAAATGAATACGGATGATTGTATTTAAGAAAAAAATCTTCATCAGGAGAAGGGTTACTTTCTTCAAGAATATCTACAAAAGCCCAACCTGAATAAGCAAAATGAATAGGTCCGGCTGATAATTTTGATATAGGATCTTTCACGTCCATCTTATCATGAAAATTCTTTGCATCTTCCAAACCTAATACATGGGAAATATCAAAAAGAAAGTTTCTTCCAATAGAATAAGCCTCCTCCTCTCCTTTGTCAGCATACAAATCTTTTATTTTAGTTAAAAAATCTACTGATAAAGAAGAAGCTCTAAGTAACACATATCTTTCTTTATTAATTTCTATAATACCTTTGGATGGGGTAGACTCTGCATTACTATAGTATTTAGCAACTAACTTTTCTGCCTCACTAAAAATTGATTGAAATTGTTCTGGAACACTAACAGTTTTACCGTCATTATTTGCAAAGAATTGCTGCTTTAACAAACGATTTTCTTTTTTTAATCTTTCGTTCTCTTTTTTTAAAGCGGTTAAATCCATTTAATTAATTGTAAAATCAATTCTTAAATGTAAAGAAAATATATTGGAATTATATGTTATTTAAAGGACAGTAATATATAAACTGACATTTGTTATAGATAATATTATCTAATTCAATTAATGAAGCTAAAGCTAATTGAGAATAGTTTTGAGAAGCGTTTCTAAAACTACCTACTTCTGTTTTCCATAAAGTAGTAATCAGATTCATATCTCCTTTTGAAGGATTTATAACATTAATAGCATTTTGAACGTTACCAGCTCCAGCATGATACACATGCATAACTAGAAGTCTATACCATAAATCGGAAGGATTATAACTTATACCTTGCTTAGCTAAAATTCTGTTTGTTTCAGGAATACAGATTGTTCTAATTAATTTAGCAGAAGCCCAAGCACTCTTATCAAAATCCTTTCTCTCATCTTCATACTTATTAACTTTTAACCCCAAATTAACAGCAACTTTTCGCATAATTTGGAATGCTCCATAAGCTCCTACAGGTGATTTTTGTAATTTATTAGGACTTTCAATCAACAATATTGCTTGAGCATAAAATGGATCAACACCATTCTCTTTAAATACTTCAATACCTCTCCCTATACTGGGAATAACTCCTTCAAAATCATAAAAAGCCTTTTTCCCAGATGTCATATAAACATGTTCATCTTCAGGTAAACCATAATAAGTTTTAACACTATCTCTAACTGCATCTTTGCGAACTTCTGTTTGTTTATTCCAATCAGCAACAGCTACTTTTTTAATAATCTGTCTAGTACTTCCTACATTTATTAATGCAGAATCAGCCTCCATAGTCATTAGCTCTCTCCAAAAATGTGGCTGTGCTAAAGTATCCCAACCCTGTGTGTATAACTGTTGATTTTGAACAAAATGATAATTTGTAGTGTCATTTAACCCTACAACTTCAACTAATTCTATTTCATTAATAGTTGGCTGATTGAAACCAAAAACAAAAAAGGAAAGTAATCCTAAAATGAATATGTAAACTTTATTTATCATATTACTAAAGTAACTAGCAATTAAACTCTATATTTACAATATACGCATAATTATTAACATCAATTGTTTAATTACCCAATTTAACTTCTTTAGTAATTATCTTCATTGATTCAGAACTTGGCTTAACCATTCTACCTTTTTTCCTTGTATAAACCTCTATAAACTCAGCTCCAAACAATAATATTATTGATGAATAATATACCCAAATCAATAATAATACCAAGGAACCTGCAGTTCCATATGCTGTACCAAAGCTACTTTTACCTAAATAAAAACTAAAAAGATATTTTCCTATTATAAATAATATAGTGGCTAAAAATGCTCCTCTATAAATATCTTTCCACCCAACTTTAGCATCTGGTAAGACTTTATACACTATTACAAATACAGAAAATACTATTACTGTAAAGCTGATTTGTTCTAAAATAGAGATAAGCGCTATACTTTTTTCTCCAAAAATAGTAACCAAATAATCATTAAAAACAACCACTAACGTGTCTACTGACAATGAAACCAACATTAAAAAGCCTATAGTTCCAATCATTGCAATAGATATTAATCTATTAAATAAAAATTTTAAGGCTACTCTTTTAGGTTTTGGACGAATACCCCAAATTACATTAATACCATCTTGTATTGACGCAAAAACTGATGTAGAGCCATATAAAAGCGTTGTAATTGCAAGGGCTAATGCCCAATAATTGAAATCTGCTGTTTCTAGGTTTTTAATTATATTTTGAACTTGACTTGCACTAGAGCTTCCAACCAAAGAATTTATTTGATCATATAATTCCCCTTTAACGGCATGCTCTCCAAATACAGAGCCTGCTACCAAGATTACTCCGATAAGAATACCAGGTA
>CBDUPT010000271.1:0-4220 GCA_965369165.1 uncultured Flavobacteriales bacterium
CAGTAAAAAGTTCAGCTTTGTTTTCGAAGAATTGAATGCCATCTTGAATGCGTTTTTGTTTGCTGATGGAATTAGCAGCAAGTGTAATCTCTAATAATTCATTAGCTGAAATTCCAAAACCTTTATCGGGATCATTAACTAATCTACGCAATCGTTTGTCATTCTCAAACATTAAAGCACCTAGCAAGTAATTATCGTACAAAGTAAGTGCAGCAGCTGTAGAAAGCATTACAGCTTTTGTTCTAATTACTTCAGGAATTTGTTCTTTTGTTAAATCTTCTTCGGTGGCATCTAAAGCACATTCATAACGGTTGGTTACCGCATAAAGTTCATCTCTTAAAGTTAAACATACTTCGGTATTTTCCTTTAAAAATTCTAAGTGTTTTGATTGTATTGGTCCTTCAGTATCTTGACTAATTTCATTAGCTACTTTTATCATTTCACTACGAACCATTAAGCTTTGTTCAACTAACATTTGGAACTCACCTAATTCATATTTTAGTAAAGAATCTAAATCATTTACGGTTGTAATTTTAGCTTCTATGTTAGCCCAACAAATCTTTTTTTGTTTTTCTTTTTTATTTTGAGAAGCGAAATATCCAACAACGATAATCATTACCATTAAAGTGATAATGTAATGAGGGAAGTATCTTTTTTTTAGTCTCATTTGTTGTACGTCATTCCGCACTTGATGCGGAATCTTTTTAATTGGATTTTTTGAATTTGTTAACACTTCGATAAACTCAGTGTGACAAATTTGTTAGCTAAAAATACAAAATCCTTTTAAATGTTTTACTTTTACGAGAGAACACCTCCCTTAATCCCTCCTTTTTAGGAGGGAATTTTCCCCTCTAAAAAGAGGGGGTAGGGGTGTGTAAAACTAACAACTATGACTATACAAGAAGCACAACAAGCGGTAGATGAATGGATAAAAGAAAATGGAGTTCGTTATTTTAATGAATTAACCAATATGGCTATGCTTACTGAGGAAGTAGGTGAGGTGGCAAGAATAATAGCTCGTAGATATGGAGAACAATCAGAAAAAGAGAGTGATAAGTCTAAAGATTTAGGGGAGGAAATGGCAGATGTGTTGTTTGTGTTAATTTGTTTAGCTAACCAAACAGGTATCGATTTAACTGATGCTTTGGAAAAGAGTTTGGAGAAAAAGACAAAGCGTGATAAAGAAAGGCATCATAATAACCCTAAGTTAAGATAAAGGCTTTTTTAACTCAATTTTATTCACTTTAGCTTGATTCTTTTTTAGTTCTTTTTTGAACTTTTCTAGGTGTTCAGGCTTAACAGGTTCTGATGGAGGAAAATCTTCACTTAAATGGTTTGTTTGACTTCCATTTTTCCAAAAACGGTAGCATACGTGAGGACCTGTAGCTAAACCAGTACTGCCAACATATCCTATACAATCTCCTTGTTTTACATATTGACCAACTTTTGCATTTCGTTTTCTCATGTGCAAGTACTGTGTTGTATAAGTACTGTTGTGTTGTACTTTTACATAATTGCCATTATAAACACTATATGCTGATGCAATAACAACCCCATCACCCGTTGCCATAATTGGTGTTCCTGCAGGAGCGGCATAGTCAGTTCCTAAGTGTGGTTTGTTACGTTTTTGTACAGGATGAAATCTTCGCATCGTAAACCCAGAAGTTAACCTTCCAAACTTTAATGGTGACTTTAAAAAAGCTTTTCTCAAGCTGTTGGCTTCAGCATCAAAATAATCTCCACCTAAACTGTCTTGCTCAAAGTAACAAGCGAAAAAATCTTTGTCATAATGATTAAAGTTAGCAGCAATAATTTTTCCTAGACCTATTGATTTTCCCTCAACAAATTTCTCTTCGTAAACCACTTTAAACCAATCTCCTTTTTGAATTCTATAAAAATCGATAGTCCAAGCATAAACATCTGCCATTTTTAATGTAAGCATTGTACTTGCGTTTGCATCATCTAACGTTTGATATAGAGATGACTTAATAACACCGGATGCAGTATTTATTTTTGTGGTCACTTCTTTTTCTGCTAAAGTAACCGTTATAGAATCTCTTAAATCATAGACCACATATTTTATGTCTGTTATTTCATAAATAAAGTAGGCCGCTTTTTCGGTAGAATCTTTTTTAGCTAAAATCATATAATTATGCCCAGCAGCAATTTTTCTGACATCAAAAATAGAGTCTGAAGCTTTAACTAAAGCATCAATTTCTGGATAAGGAATGTGATGTTTTAAAAGGATATTGGCTAAAAATTCGTTGGGCTGTATGGTGTGTTCGTGAACCTTAAAAGAATCTATTGCTATACCGTACTTTAATGTTGGTGGAGCAATGGTGTCTTTTTGTTCGATGAGTTGTTGTTCATTTGGTTTGGAATTAGTAGTTGGATTAAAATAGTTGATTATTATAAATATTGTTGCTACAATAATCACTACAATTGCTATGATTCCACCTTTTCTCATGAGCACATAAAATTAATGCGATGAGTTAACTCATCGCATTAATACTATTATACTTTTAAACAGAATAATGTTTATTCGACTTTAGTTAATCTTAATGCTTTTTGCATGAATAGATTAATTTATTCCCCTAAAAAGGGGAATCTATATTTAGTCATCAACTTTAGCTAAAGGATTGGCTAAACCTTTTGCACTTGTTAACTCAAATTTTATTGAGCCAACAAATATTTTTCCTTGTGCTAATAAAGGTATTTTGTTTTCATCATCAGAGATCCAAACAGCCACATCATCTTCATTTTCAAATAATCTACCTTCTTGTACTACTGGACAAAACTTCATAGCTTTATATTTTTTGTTGCCAACTTTTATTGTTTCACGTTTTAAAAATCTAATCTTTAAAGGCCAAAGCTCATCATCAACAAAAGACCAAATGGTAAACACCTCATTTTCTTTAGCTTTAGAATAATCTATTGAACGCGCATAATAAAAAGAAGATAACATATCTTGAACACCACTTGGAGTTTCAAATGTTTTCCCCTCACCATTGTCAACTTTGTTTTTATTTTGAACAAACTTGTAAGTCTGGTGCTTTTTATATCCACCTTCATTAATATTTCTTACAAATAACCAAGGGAAAACACCTTCAACATCCATATAGGTTTCATATCTGTCTCGTACTTTAAAAAACCAATCGAAAGCTCCTCGAGAACGGCCAGAACCAATTACTTGGTAAACTTCTCGTCCAGCAATTTTCTTGTCCATTTTTTTAACTTCTAACTTTGCTGTTCCTGCATTAATTACACCGTAATGTAAGCGGTAATTTAATTCTTCTCCAGCTTTAAAAGCTTTATTATTTACGCTTCTTAATTTAGTGTTTTCGGTTTCTATAACCTTTGGTAAATCTTGCTTTGTAAATCCAAATGCAACTAAAGCAATTGCACTAGCAAGTAAAATCTTTTTAGTTTTCATAAGTGTAAGTTTTTTAGTGTAACCACTTAAAGACAAAGTTTGTGCCAAAATGATAATATTAATACGGTAAATCTTTAAAAATGTTGTAAAAAAAATCCCGCAAAAAGCGGGATTAATTTAATAGAAGTAAATTTTTATTGTTTCATTACTTTATGAATGTTCACTCCATTGTTAGTTTGAACATTCAACATATATAAACCATTTGATAATTCAGCCATATTAATTTGAAGGTTAATTCCTTGAACAGAATTATTATTGTAAACAACCTTACCTTGTAAATCCATTAAAGTAACTTGCTCAACATTAGATGATTCATTAAATGTTAAGTTTAATAAATTGTTCGTTGGGTTTGGGTAAACTTTGATGTTGTCACTATTTAATTCATTAATTCCAGTTGACATTTCAACTTTTATATTTTTACCATTAATAGCATAAAAAATATTTCCAGCACCTCTTACCATAACTCTCGCTGCATTTGTTATTGATCCTGTTGGGATGGTAACATTTGCACTACCATTATTGGGAACATTTGTAGCTAATGTAATCGGGTAAGTAAATCCACCATCTTTAGATAAATAAATATTTACGTTAGCAGCACTTACAGGAGATGCAGTAGTGTTGGCAACATTCCATGTAACAGTTTCTGAAGAACCTTCATTCCATATAATACCAGTTGTGTTTTGAGATGTAACAGTAAATGGACCTGCACCACTTGAAACTGTAACTTTCATTAAATCATCTGCAGTTTGACCACCATTTATATCGTTATCTCTAACAACAAAGGAAA
>CBDUPT010000272.1:0-4216 GCA_965369165.1 uncultured Flavobacteriales bacterium
CTGGATTTGTTTTTGCTATGGGAAGTTTTTCTACAGAAAAAGCTGTGCCACTTGGTTCTGCTACTACAAATGAAGGTAAAGCTCGTTTAGAAGGAAGTGGAACGGGCATGGGGTTTAATGTAGGTTTATACTCTCAGTTTTTAACTATTGGTGATGATACAAGGAAGACTAAATTTGCTGTGGGATTAAATTATAAGTCTCAATTAGGAGTTGAGCTAAACAATGGAGAAGCTCAGTTTACTGATATTCCTATCTCTTTAAGAGATAAATTCCCTTTATCTACTGGCTTTAACTCAAAAATTACATTACCATCAGTTTTTACTTTTGGTTTAAGTGTTAAGCATATTAAAGCTGAAGATTGGTCGTTAGAGTTTGCTTATGATTTAAACTATACAGGGTGGTCATCTTATGATACATTAGCTTTTGATTTTGAAAATGAAACTACTCCAGATAGTAAACAAATACAAGATTGGGAAAATGTATTAACCCACCGTTTAGGGTTTGATTTTACTTATAAAATGAAGTACAGCGTAAGAGCAGGTTTATACTATGATAATACACCAATGAAAGATTATTTAATTAGTCCACATTTACCTGGTGTTAGTCAAGTTGCTTATACAGCAGGTTTAGGATATAAAGTAAATGATAAGGTTTCGATAGATTTTTCTTTTATTCGACAAAATGCGAGTAGAGATGATGTGAGTTTAACAAGCTATAAGTTTGAAAATGGAGATCCGATAGAAACAGGAGCATTTAAATATAAGTTTAATAGAAAAGCTAATGTGTATGGATTAGCGGTTAACTTGAAATTTGGAGCAAAGAAAAAAGAGGAAGCAACAACAACAGAATAATATTTTAACTATGAAAAAATTAATATATACAACTTTATCAATTACAGTTTTAACAAGTCTTTCTTGTACAAAAACTCAGTTTGATGAGTATGAAACTAATAATGGAGATGCTAATTTTACAACATTTATTTCATTAGGAGATTCTTACACACAAGGTTTTCAAGATGGAGGATTGCATAATGAGCACGACCAACAAAGCAATTCTTACCCAGCTATTATTGCGGAACAAATGGGCGCTAATTTTGTTCAACCTCTTGTTTCAGGAACGGGTTCAGGATATATGCACTTAGAGTTCAGAAATGGAGAAATAGAAGTAATAAAAGCATTTGATCCTGATGTGTCTAATAATGATCCTAATGCAATAGATTACGATCCTTCATTTAATACATGGGCTAACAAGACAATTAAGTATAATAACTTAGCTGTTGGTGGGCTAAATGTTAGAAATGTTTATGGAAGAACATCAACAGAGAAAAATGTAAATCATATTTACTTAGGAAATGGAGCAACTGCTCCTTTAGCATGGAATGGACAAGCAGGAGAGCCTATTAGTCCTTATGGAAGGTTTTTAGATTGGGGAACAATTAGTAATAAAGTTGAATATATTGAACAGATTAGAAATAGTAATGCTACTTTCTTTACTAATTGGTTAGGAGTAAATGATGCCATGAGTTGGGCTAAGGAAGGGGGGGATGATATTAGTGGTTCTTCTGAGCAAACTGACGTGAATGAGTTTAGAATGAAATATGATACAGTTTTAACAATTTTACAGGACCTAGGTGCTCAAGGAGTTTGTGCTACAATTCCTGATGTAACTGAAATGCCTTTTTTTACCACTATTACTTTGGATATATTATTGAAGGATGTATGGATAAAAGAAGGAGCTGATACAACTATGATTAGAAAAGCAACTAAAGATGATTTAATATTGCTTACAGCAAAGGGGTACTTAGAAGATAATTTTGGTAATTCAGTTTCTAATCCATTACCTCACCAAGTTGTTTTAGATAAAGACGAAATAGTTTTAGTTAAAAATCATACAAGTTCTTTAAATGCTGAGATTATGTCATCAGCTTCTGCACATGGATATGCTGTTGTAGATATGCATGGTTTTATGGGAGGATTAGTTACAGGAATGAATTTTGATGGAGTTGATTATAGCACGAAGTTCATAGAGGGAGGAGCGTATTCAATTGATGGTCTTCATCCAAACACTAGAGGGTATGCTTTTATAGCAAATGAGTTCATCAAGGTTATAAACTCATCATACGGTTCAGAATTAAGACCAGTATCACCAAGTAATTATAAAGGGATAGTATTTCCTTAAATAGTTTAAAGTATTAAAACAAAAAAAGCCGCTGTATAACAGCGGCTTTTTTTATTATATCCATAAGGTTATTTAGTTCTTAATAATAACCTGAGAGAAGTTATTATCTTTTGAATTAACTTTAACCATATATGCTCCTTGAGGTAACTCAGAAACATCAATTTTAGTAATGTAATTATTTACAGTTACATTTTTCACTAATTGACCTGTAGTGTTATAAATTGAAATAGTAACATTTTTAATGTTGTTTAATTCAATATTAATCGCATCAGTAAATGGGTTAGGATAGATTCCCTCAACTAAATCATTGTTTACAACATAATCAATTCCAGTAGTTGGATTAGAAGCACAATCTTTTTGATTAGTAGTTTGTAAGTTATTAGTGTTACAATCTATTATGTTATATAAAAACATAGCTAAACTATCTTTATTATCAGATAGGATTGATGTAGAATTAGCAAAAGGAGGATGGTCTCCACCTGTATAGCTATCAAAATGGTTATAAATTCCTAAGTTATTTAATCTAGTTTCTAATAAACTACTACCAAAAAGGTTTACAGGGTTTGTTCCATTTAATGGTTTCCCATATCCATATTTTACAGTTTGATCATTTTGAGCGTGCGAACCATACCATGGCACATCATTAGCATCAATGAAAGATGTATCAGCAATTGCACCTGCAAAACCAAAAGTTCCATCAGGTCTAGAACAATAACCAGGGTTACCACTAACACCTTCTAATCCACCTAAATCGTTAACCCAAGTTTGCCATTGTGTAGATAGTTTATTTACATCATCCATGTAAGTTAAATTGATAGCTAAAATACCACCAGCAGATGTTCCTCCAATAAATACTTGGTTAGGATCAATCTTATAAGTATTAGTTGTTGCAGCATCTTTTCTGAAATAACGTATAGCAGCTTTACCATCTTGTATTGCATTAAAAACAACCTTTACAGTAGTCTCTTCGGCAATTAAATCAAAAGCGCTTCCTGCTAAACGGTAGCTTATTGATGCACAAACAAAGCCTTTCTTAGCTAGTTCTGTGCAGAAAAAAACCATATCGGCTTCAGTTCTGGTTCCACCAATAAAAGAACCTCCATGTGCAAAAATCACTAAAGGTCTCATTGCGGCAGTATCTCCTTGAGGTTCATAAATATCCATCATTAAGTTAACATTATTGTTATCTAAATCAAGATTACTACCGTATTGTACATTACTAGTTATATCTACAGTTGGGTAAATGTCAGTTTGGTATCTGCCATTACATTGAGCAGAAGATTCTTGTATTGAAGCTAATCCAATAATTGCAGAAGCTAAGATGTATAGTTTTTTCATATGTAAAGTTTTTTATTTGGTTTAAAATTAATAAATAATTAAAGCTTAGTTATTTTTACGGGATGAAAATTGTTATAGGAGATAAGGTTAAATTTATTAATGAGAATCTAGAAGGTGTAGTTAAAGAGGTTTTGTTAGATTCTACAATTCTAGTAGAAGCTAAGGATGGCTTTGATTATAAGGTAGGATTGTCTGAGATTATTGTTGTTGGTGAAGACAATTCTCATCACTATAATATTGATTCAACTATTATTTCAAAAAAAGTATCCTCGCCTCCAAAATCTAGTTTAAATACTGTTTTATCTAAATATACGGGAACAACAAAGTATCAGTTTGAGAGAGTGGTAGAAATAGATTTGCATTTAGAAGAGTTAGTTGAGTTTCCAACAAAACTAGAGGATTGGCAGAAATTACACACTCAAATTCAACATGCTAAAAAATGCTTAAATGCTGCTTTTGAGGAAAAGGTTAAACGAGTGGTATTTATACATGGGGTTGGAACAGGTGTTTTAAAAACAGAATTGTTAAATGTATTGTCTAATTATGATGGTATTATTGTTAAAGATGCTGATTATAGAGAATATGGGAGTGGGGCTACTGAGGTAGTGATAAAATAAAAACCTAATTTTGTATAACAAATCGTTCTATCGCTTCATTTATGAAGAGGAAAGTCTGGACAACATAGAGAATCCGACCTTGT
>CBDUPT010000273.1:0-4192 GCA_965369165.1 uncultured Flavobacteriales bacterium
TGCTCAGTTAAGTAGCACACATTCAAATTTGCTCCTACCCATGCTTCAGACATGAAAGCAAACTTATCTCTACTTGTCTCCCCTTGTTTTCCAATAGGTGGTAATTGAAAAAAATCTCCACACAAAACGATTTGTACTCCTCCAAATGGGGCAATACTATCTTTAAAATATTTTAAAACTGTGTCAACTAAATTCAGTTGCACTTTATGCAACATAGAAATCTCATCAATAATCAACACCTTAACTTTTTCAAAGTTTTTAGCAAGGTATTTTTTACCTTTCATGGTAGCTAAATTCCCTGAAGTTAAATGCTCTTTAATTCCTATACCCGACCAAGAATGAATTGTCATACCATTCATATGAGTGGCCGCAATACCCGTAGAGGCTGTAACAGCAACAGCTACTTTACGCTCTTTTAAGTAATCAATGTATTGATTCAACACATAAGTTTTACCCGTACCGGCTGAACCTGTTAAAAACACATTTTTACCAGACTTTAATATGGCTAAAGCTTTTTCTTGTTGCATGGTATAAAAATAAATAAACTCTGTTTGCTAGTTAAGATTTTTCATGTTGATTATTAACAAAAAATTTTTATCAACTATAGTATAGTTACTTATACAATTTATATTATCGCTAGTCTTTAACTTAATTAATCCTTTTGGTAGAGGTATGTCATTTTTACACATTATTGATGGGTGTTTATCAAACCTAACTTTTGTTTTTTTATCTTAATTGTTATCTCACCTTTTTTAGCCTTAATAAAATCAAGAAAAATTAATTCATAAAAAATCCTCCAAGATTTTAAAAACCTTGGAGGATTGTAAGTTAAAAGTATATCCTTACTTCTTCTCTTCGTCTGTTACCTCTTCAAAATCAACATCTGTTACTTCCTCATCACTAGCTCCTTCTGCACCTCCAGCATCAGGTCCTGCCTGAGCACCTTCAGCTCCTTGTTGAGCATACATTTCTTGAGAAGCAGCTTGGAATACAGTGTTTAATTTTTCAATTCCTGCTTTCATAGCATCCATATCTTTTGCTTCGTGCGATTTTTTCAATTCAGCTAAAGCATCTTCAATTGGTTGTTTTTTATCTGCAGGTAATTTATCTCCGTATTCTTTTAATTGTTTTTCTGTTTGGAAAATTAAGCTATCTGCTTGATTTATAGTATCAGCATTTTCTTTTGCTAATTTGTCAGCATCAGCATTTTCTTCAGCCTCACGTTTCATTTTAGCAATTTCATCATCACTTAAACCAGAAGAAGCTTCAATTTTAATACTTTGCTCTTTCCCAGTAGCTTTATCTTTAGCAGAAATATTCATAATTCCATTGGCATCAATATCAAAAGTTACTTCAATTTGAGGAACTCCTCTTGGTGCAGGTGGAATATCTGCTAATTGAAATCTACCTAATGATTTATTATCATTTGCCATTGGACGCTCTCCTTGCAATACATGAATATCAACTGCTGGTTGATTATCTGCTGCAGTAGAGAATGTCTCCGATTTTTTAGTTGGAATAGTTGTATTTGCCTCAATTAATTTAGTCATTACACTTCCCATAGTCTCAATTCCTAAACTAAGTGGTGTAACATCTAATAACAATACATCTTTAACTTCTCCGGTTAAAACCCCACCTTGTATTGCCGCTCCAATTGCCACAACTTCATCAGGATTTACTCCTTTGCTTGGCTCTTTTCCGAAGTATGCTTTAACAGCATCAACAATTGCAGGTATTCTTGTAGAACCACCTACTAATATAATCTCATCAATATCGCCTGTGCTATATCCTGCTGATTTTAAAGCTGATTTACAAGGCTCAATTGTTCTTTTAATTAAACTATCTGCCAATTGCTCAAAAGCAGCTCTTGATAAAGTTCTAACCAAGTGTTTTGGTCCAGATGCAGTAGCTGTTACGTAAGGCAAGTTAATTTCTGTTGAAGTTGTACTTGATAATTCTATCTTAGCTTTTTCAGCCGCCTCTTTTAAGCGTTGTAAAGCCATTGGATCTTCTCTTAAATCTATAGATTCATCTTTTTTAAACTCTTCAGCTAACCAATCTATAATTACTTGGTCAAAATCATCTCCACCTAAATGTGTATCTCCATCAGTAGATTTTACTTCAAAAACTCCATCTCCTAATTCTAATATAGAAACATCATGTGTTCCTCCACCACAATCAAAAACAGCAATTTTCATGTCTTTATCTGTCTTATCTAATCCATAAGCTAACGCAGCTGCTGTTGGTTCATTAATTATTCTTTTAACTGTTAAACCAGCAATTTCACCAGCTTCCTTAGTTGCTTGTCTTTGTGCATCGTTAAAATATGCAGGAACTGTAATAACAGCCTCAGTAACAGTTTGACCTAAATAATCCTCAGCAGTTTTCTTCATTTTTTGAAGTACCATTGCCGAAATTTCTTGAGGTGTATATAACCTATCATCAATTTTTTCTCTTGGAGTATTATTATCTCCTTTTTCAATTTTGTATGCAGATCTTTTGATTTCGCTTGTCACTTGATCAAAGGAGTTCCCCATAAAACGCTTTATAGAAGAAATCGTTTTTTCTGGATTTGTAATTGCTTGTCTTTTTGCTGGGTCTCCAACTGCTCTTTCACCGCCATCAATAAATGCAACGATAGATGGAGTTGTTCTTTTACCTTCAGCATTTGGGATTACTACTGGCTCGTTACCTTCCATTACAGAAACACAAGAGTTGGTAGTTCCTAAATCTATACCTATAATTTTACTCATAATATATTGTTTTAATTTTTAATCTTTTTGTTCGATGAGCAATAGTCAAATGATATGCCATTAGAAAATTGCATACAAATTCACGTAAAATTGACAGAATAAAATTGTATCAGTTATAATTTAACTGACAAAAATGACAATAAGGCAGAAATTGAATTATTGTTGAGTACAAGGTGCAACTGGAAAACCTAATCCGACAGTACCAAAACAAAAACCTCTATTAAGTGACTCTAGAAATTTAATTGTAGAATTCTGAATGTTCACTTGATTTTGACTTTGAGGGTCAATAGTCGATTCCCACATTTCAAATTCTCTTGCAGAAAAAATACCAACTCCATTTTCTATATTCGTGTAGCTAGGTTTATCTTGATTAACACTAGATGAAGGTTCTGAAACAATCATATAAGTATGTAATTCCGTACCTGCAACACTAAACTCCATAGAAATATTGGCTAGTTCTCTATGTGATAATGAATCAGATACAGAGATAGGATCAATAGCCGATTTAATATTATCAAAGAATGTTTGACCTTCCAGTTGCCATTCCATTAACTCGTTGCCTTGAGATGTAGTTGCATAAACTTCACCTAAAGACATTTTTAAACTTTTTTCTAACGAAGGTTTTCCTGTTATAGTTAATGGATGCTCAATATAGTTAAATACTATTTTAGCCTCAATACGACCAATGTTTTCGCCACTAGTAGCAGAAACTATTTTAGTTACTGGAACTCCACTAGAAACTGTTCCATTCCAAAATTGAAATTTTGATCCTTTAGGTGTAGAAACTATTATAGGCTTAACCATTTTTGTCTCAGCCGTAATTTCTTTATCTAACTCACTATTAAAAATTCTTAATAAGAATCTATTATCCCTATTAATATTTGGTTCTACAAATTTATATAACACATTAGTTGAGTTATCAAAAATTCCAGACTCCTTAGGTACCTCATTGGTAGTTCTAGCTATATTATGTGTCTTTACCAAAGTATTATTCCCATCATATTCCTCAACACTTACAGCTATTTCATCTGCTGCATAAGTAAAATTATCTGCGTTAGTTGCTAAATCTAAAGCGCTAGTCTCTCCTAAAAATGCTTTATTAATTTTTATGTAGTGTGTTGTATCTGTAGGATTAATTGCACCATAAACAATTGTAATATCTTCATAATCCGCATTTACATCAATATCAGTTTCACAAGAAGTAAAAGATATTGCTGAAATTAAACCTATTGCTATTAGAAATTTATTCATGGCTAAAAATTTATATACATGCAAAAGTATTAAATTTAATTAAAAAGAAACATTATTTGTAGCTTTGCTTCTTGTTAAATATAGCAGTGGCTATTAATTAGGTTAAACGGTAAATAAAAACAAACTAAAGGATACTAAAATATGTCAATCCATAATTCAGATATAAAACGAGTAACGACACACGTTTT
>CBDUPT010000274.1:0-4188 GCA_965369165.1 uncultured Flavobacteriales bacterium
TTTCAGTAAAGAGAAAGATGCTTATACTAACAAAGGAGGAGTGCAAAATATTGCCAATAAAACTTTTGAAATAAAAGGATTAAAAACAGGGGGAGTTTTTGGTAAAAAGAATTGGTATGAAATTGTTTTTTATAGCACCGTAAATAATATGGAAGTAGGAAGTGAAAAGTTAAGCACTAATATGTGGGGTAAATTAAAGCCTAGTTATCCAGAAGATGGTGCGGTTGACTATTCGTATAAAATTATCTATTTAGGAGAAGGAAGAAAAGCTCCTTAATGAGTTTCTTTATATTTAGCTTTACTTTCTTTAGTGGCTTTAACCATCCCTTTAAAAGTAATTATTTTTTCAATAGTTCTAGAATCCATTGCATCTGAAACAAACTGGATTACAATGTCTCTATCTTGATATCCTATTTTGTCTTTAGTGTCAAACTTAACAGAAATTGTGTCTAATGTGTTAGACTTAATTTTATGATCAGGCAACATAACTACAGTGCAACTGCAATCAACCTCAGGTGGTAGAGCTGTTAATGGAAAAGTTCCGCTGTAAGTGAAAATATAATCCAGTGTAATTTGATGCCCTTCTTCTACTTTTTTAAAAGTTTGTTTTGATTTTTTAAACTGAATATCTATTGCAGTTTGGGCAAAAGAAAAGCTTGCCACTGTTAACAGTAGCAAGCTTAAACTAATTTTGAAAAGATTACTTTTCATTAATATCTCAATAACCTATAAACAGATATTAATTTTCAACTGGAGCTCCAGTAGTTTCTTTTACCGGTGATGTTTGTGGAGCAATAATTTTACCTTTAATTCTAACTACTTTTGTTGGAGAAGCAGCATTAGAAGTAATAGTAACAGATTTGTTAATTGCACCTAAACGTTTAGTATCATATTTTACTTTGATAACTGAACTTTCACCTGGCTTAATTGGTTCTTTCGGCCATGTAGGAACTGTACATCCACAACTTCCTCTAGCGTTAGAAATTAATAAAGGTTCTTTACCTGTGTTGGTAAATTTAAATTCTCTTACACCATCAGCACCTTGTTCAATCGTACCGTAATCAACTACATCCGATTCAAATTCCATTACTGGCGCATTTGGGTTTTGAACTTGTGTAGCTGCTGCTGCAGGCTTTGCTTCTTGAGCAAAAACTCCAGCTCCAATAAATGCTAAAAGTCCAAAAGCTAATAATACTTTTTTCATAATTTTTTGTTTTAATTCTTAAACTCTGTACAAACGTACATATTAATTGTGTTTCATTTTTTACGTTAACACTTCTTTAACAAAAGATGATAACTGTTACCATTGATGTTTGCAATATATCTAAAATTGTGCCAGCTTCCCGATATTCTTTCACTAAATGTTTAGTACTTCTTTTAATATCACTTATCTTTGTCGACTTATTTTAATAAAATAATAATTATGAATATCGATAGTAAATATAGCCCTGAAGCAATAGAGAAGAAGTGGTACGACTACTGGATGAAAAATGATTTTTTTAGTTCAACACCTGATGAGAGAGAGCCGTTTACTATCGTCATTCCTCCACCAAATGTAACGGGGGTTTTACATATGGGGCACATGCTTAACAATACAATTCAAGATGTATTGATTCGTAAAGCACGTATGGAAGGTAAAAATGCGTGTTGGGTTCCAGGTACTGACCATGCATCAATTGCAACAGAATCTAAGGTGGTTAATTTATTAAGAGAGCAAGGAATTAACAAACACGATATTGGTAGAGAAGCTTTTTTAAAACATGCTTATGAATGGAAAGATAAGTATGGTGGAATTATTTTAGATCAATTAAAGAGATTAGGTGCTAGTTGTGATTGGAACAGAACACGTTTTACAATGGAGCCTAAATTGAATGAAGCTGTAATTCATTCTTTTGTTGAGTTACATAAAAAAGGATACGTTTATAAAGACTGGAAAATCGTTAATTGGGATCCAAAAGCTCAAACAACTTTATCTAACGAAGAGGTAATTCGTAAAGATGTTCAATCTAAATTATATTACGTAAAATACAAGTTAGCTGATTCTGATGAATACATTACAATTGCTACTACTCGTCCAGAAACAATAATGGGCGATGCAGCAGTTTGTGTACATCCTAAAGATGAGCGTTACACGCATTTACATGGCAAAAAAGTAATTGTACCAATGGTAAATCGTGAGGTGCCAATTATTTGTGATGATTATATTGATATTGAGTTTGGTACAGGAATGTTGAAGGTAACTCCTGCACACGATACCAACGATTGCGAGATAGGACAACGAAACAACTTAGAGATTATAGATACCTTTAATGATGACGGAACGATAAGTGAAGTTGCAGGAATTTTTGTTGGAGAAGACAGGTTTGTAGTTCGTAAAAAAGTAGCTAAATTATTAGAAGAGCAAGGTCAGTTAGTGAAGGTTGAAGAGATTACCAACAATGTAGGTTATTCTGAAAGAAACCCTGATACAGTTGTTGAACCTAAACTATCTTTACAATGGTTTGTGAAGATGGATGAAATGGTAAAACCTGCTTTAGAACATGTAATGAATGATGACATTCAATTACATCCCTCTAAATTTAAAAATACTTACAAGCATTGGCTAGAGAATATTAGAGAGTGGCCAATTTCTCGTCAGTTATGGTGGGGACAACAAATTCCTGCTTATTATTACAATGAAGAGAATGATTACGTAATTGCTGAAACAAAGGAAGAAGCTTTAGAACAAGCTAAAGAAAAAACTGGAAATACTAACTTAACATTAGCTGATTTAAGACAAGATGAAGATGTGGTTGATACTTGGTTTTCTTCTTGGTTATGGCCAATTTCTGTGTTTGATGGATTTGGAGAAGATAAAACAGAAATAGATTATTATTACCCAACTAATGTATTAGTAACAGGTTGGGATATTATTTTCTTCTGGGTTGCACGTATGGTGTTTGCGGGTTATGAGTTTAAAAACGAAAAACCTTTCGATCATGTTTATTTTACCGGAATGGTAAGAGATAAGCAACGTAGAAAAATGAGTAAATCATTAGGTAACTCTCCTGATGCTTTAGGTTTAATTGATACTTATGGTGCTGATGGTGTTCGTTTTGGAATGTTGTCTTGTGCTGCTGCTGGTAATGATTTATTGTTTGATGAAGCATTATGTGAGCAAGGAAGTAAATTTTCTACTAAAATATGGAATGCCTTTAGGTTAGTTAAAGGTTGGGAAGTTGATGAAAGTTTACCACAGCCAGAAAGTTCAAAAATTGCTATTGATTGGTTCGATTCTAAATTGAGTGAGACATTAGCTTCTATTGATGCTAATTTCTCTAAATACAGATTGAGTGATGCTTTAATGAGTACTTATAAGTTGATATGGAACGACTTCTGTTCTTGGTATTTAGAAAGCGTTAAACCAGAATATTTAAAACCGATTGATGCAGCTACATTAAAAGCAACTATTAATTATTTTGAGCAATTACTTAAAGTATTACATCCATTTATGCCATTTGTAACTGAAGAGTTATGGCAAAATATTGAAGAAAGAAAAGATGGTGATACAGTGATGTTGTTAGATTACCCAAAAGCAGGAAAAGTAAACGAACAATTGTTAGCCGATTTTGATTATACAACTAATGTGATTTCTGAAATTAGAACATTACGTAAATCTAAAAACATTGCCAATAAAGATCAGATTGAATTGATGGTGAAGAAAAATGAAAACATCAATGCTAATTTAGATACTTTGGTAAGTAAGTTGACTAACTTATCAAGTTTAACTTATGTGGATGATAAAGTTGATGGCGCATTTAGTTTTGTAGTAAAGAGTAACGAGTACTTTATCCCATTAGCTGGTAATGTAGATGTTGAAGCTGAGGTAGAAAAAATTAAAGCTGATTTAGAATACGCTAAAGGTTCGTTAAACATTGCTAATAAAAAATTGAGTAACGAAAAATTTGTTGCTGGAGCACCAGAACAGGTGGTTGCTGCAGAGCAAAAGAAAAAAGCAGATGCTGAAGCTAAGATTAAAGTTTTAGAAGAGCAGTTGGCGAGTTTGGTTTAAAAAGTCTCCTCCTCGGAGGAGATTTAGAGGTGGGTTAATTCAAAATTACCCTATAGTCTCTTTCCTGAGGTAGCGTAGCGGACATCAGAAATCCATTTTTTGATAGTTGCCTGGTTCCCTCCCGAAATAAATTCGGG
>CBDUPT010000275.1:0-4163 GCA_965369165.1 uncultured Flavobacteriales bacterium
GCTTTTCTGTATTGGCTTGTATTATGATAATACATTCCAAAATTTTGATGATAATAATATTTATCGGTTTTTCTAAACTTATCATTTAATTCAGTTAATTGATTTAGATAACTTAGGGCTGAATCGTTTTTGTTTAATCTTATATATTCTAATGAAATATTAATCAAAGAAGTTATCTGCCCTTCTATATTATCATCTTTAATGTATAGGTTGTATCCAATAGTTAAATGATTCATTGATTTTTCATCATCATTTAAACGCTGAAAAATAATGCTTTTAAGAGAGTAACATTTTGCAAGCTTAGATAGATTACCTTCTTTTTCAAATATTGTTATTGCATTATTTAATACTTGGGTAGCTTTATCTAAATCTGATTTTAATATATAGTATCTACCCTTACATAGTTGGGTCTCTGCATAATTAATGCTATTTACTTTATCCTTTAACTTTTCTTCAAGTGTGCAGCAAATATTGAAAGCAGAATCTGGATTGGAATATTTTAAGTCGTTAGCTAATGAAATCTTTTCTTTAATATTATTAGCATTACTACAAATAAGAGTGAAAAAAGAAATAAAGAATAGAATAGCTTTATACATTCTACAAATGTATATTTTAAATTTTAACTCCAATAACGCAGACATCATCAACTTGTTCTAATTTTCCTTTCCACTGATTAAATGTATTTTTTAATGAGTTTAATTGTTCATTCATAGGTTGACTATTTATAGAAAGCAATAGTTGTTTAAATTTAGCAGACATAAATTTTTTGCCTTTAGGGCCTCCAAATTGATCAACATATCCATCAGAAAATATATAGATAATGTCGTTTTTTTGTAATTGTATTTTATGATTATTAAAATCTGGCATCAAGTCATTTTTTCCAACATGATGTTTGTCCCCTTTGGTTTCAAGTATTTTACCATCTCTGATGATCCATAAAGGATTGTTTGCTCCAGAAAATTGTAACTCGTGTGTTTTTAAATTTAATGAGCAAAGGGCTAAATCCATTCCATCTTGAACATTTTCAACGCTTTCTGAAAATGTTTCAATCACCAATTCTCTAGTTTTTTCTAAAATTAAACTAGGTTGAGTAATTCCAAATTCTTTTACCGATTGATTTAAGGCATTGTTACATACCACACTTACCATAGCTCCAGGAACCCCATGCCCAGTACAATCAGCAGCTGAAAATAAAATAGTATCTCCATTAATCTCCCAACCATTCGGTTCTGGTAGAACATGCATCCAGTAAAAATCTCCTGCAATAATATCTTTGGGTTGATAGTAAATAAAGGAATCTTTCAAATATTTTTCTACTAAGTTGTTAGAAGGTAGTATAGCTTCTTGTATTCTTTTGGCGTAACTTATACTTGCTTTTATTTCAGTGTGTTGCTGTTCAATTTCCGATTTAGTTTCTTTAAGTAGGACATTTTTCTTTTTAATTATTTTTTCAAAATCATTAACTATAGTTCTAAAATAAAAAGCAATGGTAAAGGTTAAAATAAAAGCAACAGCAAGGTATATATTTCTGAAAAAGGCAAGCTGTTCAGGAGTAGCCTCAATAATAGCTTCCACCATTTCTCGGGTATTTAAAACCACAAAAAACAGCACGACTACTAATGTAAACATAATAACACCTAACCATCTATTGTGAAATAATAAAGCAGGTAAAAGAGCAATAGGTAATAATAAGAATTCGTGCGCTGCACCAACGGGTACAATGTACATCATTGGTAATATTGATACAATACAAGCAAAAAAGAAATATATTTTAGAACAGTTAAACCATTTAATGTGATTAATATATAAACTAATAGCCAAAATGCTTAACTCTATTAAAATATAGGGAACTAACTCAATACTATTAAAAATAACTTCAATGGGTAGATAAATTACCATTGCTGCAAGTATTAAACTTACTAATCGATTAATCAATATGATTTCTCGGTGAAATTCTAATGCTTCACTTCGTTTCAAGTCTGTTAAACCGATAAATGATATTTTTTTCCAGAGATTTTTGATTTTACTACTTTTTTAGAAGTGTAAATTCTGAAACAGTAATCGTGTCGTTTTCTAACTTTCCTACAACTTTTGCCTTTCTAATAGTTTTACACATACCATCTTCGGCATGCTCATCTCCATGGTCGCTCATTTTACTGCCATTTACCCAGTAATGCTTTCCTGCAATTTGTATTGCTAAATCACATCCTGATGAATTATTCATACTAAACTGACATTGCCCACATGCAGCTAAAACTTTGTAAGACTTTTCTTTTGTTTGACCATTTACAATAACTGATGTAAATGATAATATTAGGATAAACAAGAATTTTTTCATGACACTAAAATTACATAAAATGATTAACAGTTGTTTTGTTAATATCTAAAACTATACCACGCTCAATATTCATGTTCTAACATTATTTTTACTTAATAATTAATCTATTATGAAGAAAATATTATTAGGATTAGCATTTATTTCTACAACACTAATCTCTTACGCACAAGTTGAACTTCAATCAATTGGAGGTAGATTTGGTGGTGGAAATTATGGCGGTGGATTTGAAGTGTCTTACCAACATGGTTTAGGTGATGCAAATCGAATAGAGTTAGATATGGGAATAAATTCACATAACAATTCTAGTTTTTTTAGTTTGGCAGGTACATATCAGTGGGTGTGGGAGTTAGGTGAAGGATTTAATTGGTATGCAGGACCTGGAGCTCAGTTTTTAGCTGTTAAAAATGCCTCTGCTTTTGGAGTGGGAGGGCAAATAGGGGTTGAATATAATTTTAACATAAACTTAGATACTCCATTATTGATTAGTATTGATACTAGACCTATGATGAATTTTGCTTCTGGGAATAGTGATCTTGGCTGGGGAGCAGCTTTAGGTATAAGATATACTTTTTAATTTATTTTCAGGTCTTCAAACAAACATTTCAAAACCCAGTAGTAAATAAATTTCTAGCTCCTTTAATCCCGCATTTTTGATATTGATTATAGGTTTGGGCAGCTCGCTCATCTATTTGTTTACCTGTTTCATTTAATAGCCATCCGTCTATAACTGCTTTTAATGTGTGTGCTTCAGGAGCCATTAAATGAGTCGTCCATAATATGGGATTAGCACTAGCATTTTTTATATGTGGTGAAAAATAGTTTTTACTATAACAAGCTAATATAATTACATCGGTTTTTTTTGTAGAACTATCTATTTTATAAAAACTAATATCTAATTCAAAATCCATTAAACCATCATGTCCAATATAAGCAACTAGGTTTGACTTTCCTCCAAACGAAACGGTAGTATTGGTGTCAACTTTTAAATAAACGGGATTTCTTTGGTTAGAAGCTTTTAAAAAGTCCTCTGTGCAAGTTTTTATGTGTTGACCATCATATGCATCGGCTAATAAGTACACATCTTTTGTAGCATGTTTAAACAAAATTCTTTCTAGTATTTTAGGATTGTTTTGCTTAATTGTTCTAACCAAGTTCCAATCTTTAGTTTTAAGTTTGAAAAACGAGCGGACACCATAACCACAGCCCCAATATAGATTAGTGTTTGGGTTTTGCCCATTGCCAATACGTTCGGGTACAGGAACTATTCCCTGGTATTTATTGTCGCAAAGTGCTACAAACACATGTATAGTTTTAGTTGCTTTAGCAATATGTATTGAAAAGAATATAACGACTAATAAAAATGCTTTTTTCATATTGTTTAGTTTAAACCTTAAAACTATATACTATTAAAAGCTTATAAAAGATATATTGAGTGAACAGGTGGTTTGAATTAGGTAATAGTCAGTAAAACTTATTATCTTTATCCTTATGAATGGAAATCATACAGGACCAATAATTAATTCGAGGCATCATGGTAACTTGCCTAGACCCAATAGAGGCCCATTTATTATATTTGGTATAATAGTGCTTATTTCTATTGTTGGAGCTTTTTTCTTTTTTATAACTAAAGCAGAAAAACAAGCTATAGATATGGAAGAAGATTATTATTCGATAGCTGAAGAAGAAATTACGTTACCTTTTGATAGTTCTCAAATGGGAGAAATTAAAGACCATATTGAAGAAAACATTATTACTGAAGAAGAAGGTACAGCTAAATTTTATTATGAACGAGCGTTAAAAAAAGAAAAATCAAAAGATTTTGATG
>CBDUPT010000276.1:0-4161 GCA_965369165.1 uncultured Flavobacteriales bacterium
AAAACCTACTTAACTACCAGTTGTACTGCTGCTATTCAGCTCTGCTCTATGGCTATTAATTTTAGTAATGATGATGAAGTTATTATCCCAAGCTTTACCTTTCCGTCAACCCCTACTCCTTTTTTAATACAAGGTTGTAAAGTTGTTCTCGCAGATTGTAATGTTGATTATCCAACTATTGGGTTAGCTGAAATTGAAAAATTAACTACACCTAAAACTAAAGCTATTATGGTAGTTCATTATGGTGGATATCATAATGAAATTGATAAAATTGCTAATTATTGTAAAAAGCATAACATTATATTAATTGAAGATGCTGCCCAAGCGATAAATGCATATCACAATAATCAACCTTTAGGTTCTTTTGGAGACTTTAGTGTTTTTTCATTTCATGAAACTAAAAACATTAATTGTGGAGAAGGAGGAATGCTCGTAGTTAATAATGAAGAATATCTACCTAAACTTGAAAGCTTATACCAATATGGCACTAACCGTTCGGATTTTTTACAAGGAAAAGTAGATAATTATGAATGGGTTTCTTTGGGGTTATCATTCGCATTATCTGAATTAAATTGCTCTTTTTTATATCCGCAACTTCTAGAAATTGATAAAGTAACCAGCCATAGGAAACTTCTTTGGAACGAATACTATTCAATGTTGAAAAATATAGTTACTCTTCCTCCTATTAAGGTTGAAAATGGTAACGCTCATACTTTTTATATACTTCTTAAAAACGAATATGTAAAAAATAACTTACAAGCTTATTTAAATAATCAGGGTATTCAAGTAGTTAGCCACTACTACCCACTGCACCTTAGCAAATTTGGATCTTCTTTAACTCAAAATAAAACCTTAGTGAACACTGAAAAATTTGGAAATTGCATTTTAAGGCTGCCACTACATAACGACTTAAAAATTGATGAAGTAACTTTTATTTCTAAAACCATTTTAGCATTTTTTGAAACTAATCAATAACATATCATTAAAGCAACTTATAGGAAGTAATAAATATTTTATACTACTAGGGTTAGTTTTATTAATTATTAATAAGGCTGCTATAATGTTTATTCCTTCTACTGGAAAATATGTAATTGATGATGTAATCAAAAACAATGACAAAGCATTATTAATAACTATAGTCATATCTATAATTATTTCATTATTTATTCAGGCTATTACATCATTTGCTTTAACTCATATTTTGGCAATTAAAGCCCAAAAAACCATTGCAGAGATGCGAACTCAGTTTTTTTATAAGGTTACTCATTTACCCCTTTCATACTTTAAAAATTCATCCTCAGGAGAATTGACATCTCGAACCTTAAATGATTTTGATACTGTCAGAGTTTATTTAGGCAATGGATTAGTAGATTTTTTAGGTGGATTAATCTCTTTAAGTATTGCTATATTTTTAATGTTTTATCTCAGCTTTAACCTAGCGCTTTATGTCCTAGTACCAACATTATTATTTGGAAGTATTTTGTTTTTCATTTATAAAAATCAAAAAAAGAATTTTACTAAAAGGAAAGTGGCAAGAGCAAAAGCCTCATCAAACCTAACAGAAGCTTACCGAGGAATGAAAATTATTAAGGGGTTTGGTAGTAATAAGTTTGTAACTAACATTATTAAAGATGATTTATACAACATATTTTACTCGATTAAAACCACCCTACTATCAACCAACTTATTAAAGTCGTTTGGAATATTATTTGTCGGATTTGTCTCTTTACTTGTTATGTGGTTCGGAAGCAGCATGGTAATAAATAACGAATTAACAATTGGTGAGCTAACTACATTTACTATGTACCTTGGCTTCATGATTACACCTGTCATTCAAATCACTAAAAATTCTAGTCAATTTACCGATGCCCAAGCCAGTATTGATAGAATTAATGAAACATTAAATCTTAAAAACGAAAACATTAACAAATCAGGAAAAGAAGTTACATTAACTGGAAATATTTCTCTTCAAAACATATCTTTCAGTTATGACAATGAAAAAGTTTTAGACAACATTTCTATTGACATTAAACCAAATACTATAAATGCATTTGTAGGTAAGTCTGGAACTGGGAAAACTACATTAATTGATTTAATTGCTGGATTTCATAATACAGATACTGGTACAGTTTTAATCGAAAACGAAAATTTAAAAACCATACATTTAAATCATTACAGGGGTCAATTAGGGTTTGTTTTTCAAGACACCTTTTTGTTTAATGATTCTATTAAGCAAAACATATTAATAGCAAACCCAAATGCATCCGAAGATGAAATAAAAGAAGCTCTTAAAAATGCAAATGCAATCCAATTTATTAATGAATTGCCTAAAAACATAAACACCATTATTGGTGAAAACGGGAGCAAACTATCTGAAGGACAAAAACAAAGAATTGCTATAGCTAGAGCATTCTTAGTAAATCCTAAAGTTTTAATTTTAGATGAAGCAACGTCAAACCTAGATGCTCAAAACCAAAAAGAAATTACTGCAAGTATTGAAAAATTAATGAAAAACAGAACTATAATAATAGTTGCTCACAGACTTGATACTATTAAAAATGCTGATCAAATTATTATGCTAGAGAATGGTAAAATAATTGAAAAAGGAACTCATGATGAGTTAATAAAAAACAAGGGGAAATACTATAACCTTTACAACTCATAATTTCTCATTTTTATTTATTCACATCCTTAAAAAAACAACCCTATAATCTTATTTTTGTTTGATGGATTATTTGGATGGATTAAACGAATCTCAACGAAAAGCAGTTGAAGCTACCGAAGGACCTGTAATGGTAATTGCTGGTGCTGGATCGGGAAAAACAAGAGTACTAACTTACCGTATTGCACACCTTATTAATAAAGGTGTTGATCCATTTAATATTTTATCTCTAACCTTTACCAATAAAGCCGCTCAAGAAATGAAAGAGCGTATTGGAAAAATTGTTGGATTTAGCGAAGCCCGAAATATATGGATGGGAACATTTCACTCTGTTTTTGCACGAATTTTAAGAAGTGAAGCAGATAAAATTGGCTATCCAAGTAACTTTACTATTTACGACACCCAAGATGCTAAAAACCTAATTAAAGCCATCTTAAAAGAAGAGGGGTTAGATGAAAAAGTATATAAACCAGGTTTAGTTTTAAATAGGATTTCTTCTGCAAAAAATAATTTATTATCATCTGCAGCTTATAACAATAATACTACTATCCAATCAGAAGATAGACAATCTGCCAAACCAAAAATTGGCGAAGTTTATAAAAAATACGAAAGCCGTTGTTTTAAATCTGGAGCAATGGATTTTGATGATCTTCTGTTTAAAACCAATGTTTTATTAAGAGATTTTCCTGATGTTTTAAACAAATACCAACACCGTTTTAAATACATTTTAGTTGATGAGTACCAAGATACAAACTTCTCCCAGTACACAATTGTAAAAAAGCTTGGAGCTGTATTAGAGAATGTTTGTGTGGTGGGTGATGATGCTCAAAGTATTTATGGGTTTAGAGGAGCTGATATTCAAAATATTTTAAACTTTAAAAACGATTACCCAGATGTTCAAACTTATAAGCTAGAACAAAATTATCGTTCTACTCAAAACATTGTAGAAGCTGCTAATTGTGTAATTAAAAATAATAAAGATCAAATTGAAAAAAATGTTTTCACCTCTAATGGAGATGGAAAAGCAATTAAAATTCATAGAGCTGCAACCGACAATGAGGAAGGCAAAATGATTGCTAACCTAATTTTTGACACCCAATTACAACAGCAAGCTAAAGCTAAAGATTTCGCCATTCTATATCGTACCAATGCTCAATCTAGAGCAATGGAAGAAGCACTTAGAAGAAAAAACATTCCTTATAAAATTTATGGAGGATTATCCTTTTATCAACGTAAAGAAATTAAAGATTTAATCTCTTATTTCAGATTGATTATTAATCCTAATGATGAAGAAGCTTTAAAAAGAGTAATTAATTATCCTGCTCGAGGAATTGGAAAAACTACTCTAGATAAAATAACCATAGCTGCTAACAACTACCAGAAAAGTATGTGGCAAATCATTACCAATTTACATCGTGTAAATATTGGTATAAACAATGGTGCTATTTCAAAAATCAATGATTTCGTTAGTATGTTACAAAGTTTTGCATCACAACTAA